>CAZCOI010000046.1:0-7581 GCA_964500335.1 uncultured Nitratifractor sp. | reverse complement strand
GCATCGATTGCAACTACAATACATTGACTTCCAAATCTTTTTGCACTCTCATCTATAAAATCGGGTCTTTTTATTGCGGCCGAATTTATACTAACTTTATCGCACCCCACATCTAATAAAGAGTAAATATCGTTTAGCTCTCTAATACCGCCGCCAACCGTTAAAGGAATAAAAACCTCTTTTGCAACCTCTTTTACAATATCTACAATTGTTTTTCTATCTTCATAAGTTGCGGTAATATCTAAAAAGGTAATCTCGTCAGCCCCCTCTTGGTTGTATCTTTTTGCAACCTCAACCGGATCACCGGCATCTCTTAAACCGACAAAATTAACACCCTTAACAACTCGCCCGTTATCAACATCTAAACAAGGAATAATTCTTTTTGCAAAGTAATCCATAAAAGCACTCTTTTTTTATTTGGAGTATAGCAAAAAAGTTATAAGGGGGAGTTTGAAATTTTTAGGAAGAGAAGTTATTACTTCTTATCCTCTTTTGCAGTAGTTTTATTGCTATCTTTTGGCTCCTCTTTTTTAGCCTTTTCCATAGCATCGTCTAAAATTTTTTTAAGTTCATTTAAGTGAGGGCGAAGTCTTTTTTGAGTAATTAATTGACCTTCATATGCAAGTTTACCCATAGTTGCTAAAACCTTTTTGCCTGTTGGTGTTTTATAAAAATTTGTAATAT
Source organism: uncultured Nitratifractor sp. (assembly GCA_964500335.1). Classification (GTDB taxonomy): domain Bacteria; phylum Campylobacterota; class Campylobacteria; order Campylobacterales; family Sulfurovaceae; genus JAADEQ01. The sequence continues at coordinate 6,897 of CAZCOI010000046.1, read as the reverse complement.
CTTCTAGCTCTTTTGGAGTATAATATTTTGAATAAAGTTTTGCTAAATCCTCTTTTACTGAATCCCAACCAATATATTTTTGATAAAATGCTTTAATTTTATCTTCAATAGATTTAAAGTTCTTATTTGCCTGAATTAATCTTTGTGTTGAGTTATTTACAGCACTCTCATATACTTTTTTTAGATTCATCTCATCTAATAGCTTATAAGCGGCTTCTAGGTTAGCTTTGCTATCTTCTTTTTGAGTTTGTGCGCTATTTGCATTTGTATTATTCCCCTCAGCAAAAAGTGCGACTGATGTAAATGTTAATAAAAATACTAAAATAATCTTTTTTAACATATTCCTCTCCTTATCTATTTAAAAGTGCTATTATTATACAATAAAAATGTCTCATTAAAGCAAAAATAAAATAATTTTAAAGGATTTTTTTTGATAGAGTTTATATTTAGCAAAATAGTACAATCATTTTTACTGCCACCTGGTATATTTATATTATTAATTATTATCTTTAGAAAAAATAAAAAAATTTTAATTTTAATATCGATATTGATTGGGCTATTAAGCAGTAATTTTATAGCATACAAATTCTTAGAGCCACTAGAAGATAACTATAGGCAAAAGAGTAATGAAAAATTTGATTTAGTTGTAGTTCTTGGAGGAGGATATATATATAACTCTCCAAATTTAGGTTTAAGTAGCAGTAGTTTTAAAAGATTAATTTACGCTTTAGAGATTGCAAAAGAGCAAAATATACCAATAATTTTTGATGGATATAAATATGAAGCAAATTTAACAAAAGAAGTTGTACTAAATTTAAGCAAAAAATTTAATATGCCAATTCCTATACTAAAAGGTAAATATAAAAAAGAGTTTGGAATATATCTGCAAAATAATGCATTAACTACAATAGATAACGCAAAAAATGTAAAAAAATTTATCGAAAAAAATAATATAACAAATCTAAAATTGGCGCTAGTAACCTCAGCATTTCATATGAAAAGAGCGCTTTATGAGTTTAATAGAGTAGGATTAAAACCAACTCCAATGGCAACTGACTTTAAAATCAATTATGATGATAGATTTTTATATTATTTGCCAAGTTCTGCTGGATTAAACTTAACTACAATTGCCTTGCATGAATATTTAGGGCTTTTTAGAAACTACCTTTTTAGGTAACTAATCTTCTATAAGTTTTGGAAGCTCCTTTTTTGCCCTGCCGCTTAGCTCTCCAACTTTTTGGATTTTGCTATATAAACTACCTTGCCCACTGCTAAGCTTAATTTTAGCACTCTCCCAAGACTCTTGGGCTTGAATTAATCTTTTATTAATTTTATTAAACTCCTCTAAAAATAGAGCAAATTTATAGTGTAAAGATGATGCCTCTTTAGCTAAAATTTGCATATTTTTATCATGGTCTGATAGCTTCCAAATAGTAGCTACACTTCTTAGCGTAGCAAATAGAGTTGTAGGCGTAACAATACTAACACCTTTACTTAAAGCATACTCTAAAAGAGTATTATCAATCTCTAATGCTATTGCAAAAGCTTGCTCAATTGGTATAAACATTAAAGTTAGCTCAGGAGATAAAAGTTCATTTGCAAAGTGATAATTTTTAAACGATAGAGTGTTGATATGTCTTTTTATGCTCTGTAAGAGTGCAATTTTATTTTGTTTTAAAACCTCTTTATTTGATGTATTTTTAATAACTTCTATATAGCTTTTTAAAGATACTTTAGAATCAATAACAATATGCTTACCTTCTGGAAGATATAAAATTACATCTGCTCTATACTTTTTATCATCTTGAGTTAATTCAACTTCTCTTTTATACTCTTTGCCCTCTTGAAGTCCACTAGCCTCTAAAGCTTTTTGTAAAATTAGCTCTCCCCAATTTCCTTGTAACTTATTATCTCCTTTTAAGGCTAAAGCTAACTCTTTTGCCTCTTTTGAGAGTGAGCTATTTAGCTCTTTTAACTGATTTAACTCTCCTCTTAAAATACCAATAGAGCTATTTTGCTGACGATTTATCTTTAAAATAGTATCTTTAAACTCTTTTAGCTCTTTGTCAAATGGCTCTAAAATTTGTTGCAACTGCTCTTTTGAACTTTTTTGAATACTCTCTTGTTTCTTTTCTAAAAGCTCATTTGAGAGATTTTTAAACTCTAAACTCATCTGCTCTTTTAGATTTTTAATAAGCTCTTCTTTCTCTTTTAGAGTATCTTTTAAGATATTAAATTGCTCTAATTTGGCATTTTTCTCTTGAAGCTGAGTAAGATAGAGCGCATTTTGTGCACTCTTTTGCTCTAACTCCTCTTGAAGTTTGCTATATTTTCCAAGAAGCTGATTATAGCTATTTTCTATCTCTTTTAATCTATCAAGCTCCTCTTTGCTATTTTGCAAAATCTGATTTTGCGCTTTTAGAGATAAAGCCTGCTCTTTTAAAGCAAAATATCTATTTTTTAACCTTATATTTGAGATATACAATCTAAATATGGTAATAAATATTACAGCTAATATAACAACTAAAAATGTAAATTCTAAAATATTTTGTGTCATTTTATATAATTTTCCCACTTTTTGATATATATTTTAGCTATAATTATTTAAATTTACTAAAAAAGGATTAAAAGATGAAAATTTCTAACATTATTATACTCATTTTAATAGTGGTAGCTATATATGGCGTAATGGCATATAATAATTTAGTTGGGCTTAGACAAAAGCTTCTATCGGCTTGGAGTGATATTGAGGTTCAATTAAAAAAGAGATACAATCTAATACCTGCATTAGTTGAGACTGTTAAAGGTTATGCAAAGCATGAGAGTGAAACTTTAGAAAATGTTATTAAAGCAAGAAATATGGCATTAAATGCACATAATGCCCATGAAGCAAGCGAGGCGGAAGCTGTATATAAAAGCGCTGTTAGCGGACTATTTGGATTAAGCGAAGCTTATCCTGAACTTAAAGCGAATGAGAATTTTGTAAATTTACAAAATCAGCTAAAAGAGATTGAAAATGATATAGAAAATGCAAGAAGATACTATAATGCAACTGTAAGAGATTATAATGCAAAAATAGAGTCTTTTCCAGAGTTATATATTGCAAAACAGTTTAATTTTACACCATATGAGTATTTTGAAGTAGATGAAGATATTGAAGCAGATGTATATAAAATGCCAAAAATAGAGCTATGAGAAAAGTAGTATTATTAATTATCCTAACACTTAGCCTATTTGGTGAATATATTGAACATTTTGATACTAAAGTTGCAATAAAAGATAGCTCTAATGCAAATATAAAAGAGAGTATATTATGGAACTTTGGTAAAGAGTTGCGTCATGGAATCTATAGAGATATTCCAAAAAACGATATGCAAATAAGAGGATTAAAAGTTTACCAAAATGGGTATAGCGCTACATATAAATTAATGGATAAAGATAGATATTGGCGTATTAGAATAGGAGATGCAGACAAATATGTAAGCGGTAAAGTTAATTATACACTTATGTATAATTTAATGGGTCAAGTTGTTAGAAAATATGGCGATAAGAATGCCATTATAGTAGATACTATAGGAACAGGCTTTAAAAAGCCTATAAAGCTAGCAACCTCAACAATATATCTACCTAAAATATTAGAAAATAAAGTGTTAGTAAAAGCATATAAAGGTAAATTTGGCTCTAAAAATGAGATTAAAGTTAAGATTGATAAAAATGTTATAAAAATTACTGCTTTAAATTTAGCTCCATACGAAGGAGTTACTGTTGCTATATCTTTTGACCCATCACTTATGGCAGTTGGCAAAAAGCCAAATTATAAATTTTGGGAAAAGCCTATTTTTTATCTCTTTTTAGCTCCAATATTAGCTCTCTTTTACTATTATGGAAAGAGATTTAATATATTTAAAGATATAGGCTCTATTGCTCCAAGATATCATCCTCCAAAAGATTTAACTGTAATGGAAGCTGGGCTATTAAAAGATAATTTTGTGGATTTTACAGAGATAAAACCAGCAATTTTAGAGCTTGCAAATTTAGGATATATAAAAATAGAAGAGGATGAAAATGGACTTTATTTAAAGAAGCTAAAAGAGGCTGACCATGCTTTGAGTATAGAGCAAGAGAGAATTTTAAATGCAATATTTGGGTATGCTGAAGTTACTCCAACAACATCAATAAAAATAGATAGTAGAGATTTTGAAGGCATTAGAGAGAAGGTTCATCAAGCTCTTATTGATAAAGGATATTTTGGCTCATCTGTAAAAAGTGCAAGAACAGGCTTTTTGTTTGGAGCAGTTAGTTTAGCTCTTCTTAGTATTGGAGCATTTTTTTACTATATTTATAGAGATACTATGTTTGAGAAGATTGTTCCAATTGGGGTTTCTGCTGGTTTTATTATAGTTGGTATCTTTAATTTTTTAGGTGCAATTAAAAGCAAAGATATTGGTGGATTTTTCTTCTCTTTTGTATGGATAGGGTTTTCTGGAATCTTTCTTTTTTATGTAATAAATAGTAAAGATATATTAATATCATTACTTTTAATGTTGGTTATTATAGCAATTGGAAGCTACTTAATCTATAAACGGCTAAATACCCTAACCTTTAAAGGGGTATTAGCAAAAAGGCATCTACTTGGCTTAAAAGAGTTCATAGATAAAGCTGATAAAGATAAAATTAAATTCTTTTTACAAGAAGATAAAAAATATCTTGATAAGATGTTGCCTTATGCGGTACTGTTTGGTTTAAATAGCCACTGGCTAAATTTATATCAAGAGCTAGAGACTCCTCTTCCAGATTGGTATGATGGCAGTTTTGATAGCTTTAATCATTTAGATTTTGATACAACAAAATTTAATCCAAATAGCTTTAGCGACTCTTTGCCAAACTCTCCATCAATTAATAGCGGAGATTTTGGAGGATTTGGAGGATTTAGCGGAGGCGGATTTGGTGGAGGCGGAGGCGATAGCTGGTAGCTATCTATTTATTCTGCACCCTGCCCCATTTCTTAAAAGCTTTGGTTTTACCTCTAAAACTTTTTGAGCTGTAATTTCACCCAATCTTCTATATAATCTTCTTCTAGCTTTTAGCTCTGCATCATCAAAGCTTACACATGAAGCACTTTTAATTTTAAATTTATAATTAATTGAGTTTGTATAATAGCCTCTACCTTTAACAGTATATATAACAGCACCCTGAGCCAATCTATCTAGTTTAAATGCAGTACAATTTTGGTATGAGTCTCCACCTGAAGTTTTTGTATCTTTTATAGTTGTAATTAATCTTATATCTATCTGATTTGGAGAGTTATAATCATCAATTATTCCATTTCTATAGAGTATTTCGCTAAGTGCCTGTTTAAAATATTTTCTATCTATATAAGATGTATCTCCTGAAACTTCAATTCTTGCAGTATAACTTCTTGATGTTGTTGAAGGTGTTCTAATTTGCTGATTATATTGAGGTGAATTATTTACTCTTACATCTCCCCTATATCCATATCCAGGATTATAAAATCTGCTAGTACATCCACTTAAAATTAGAGCAAACAAAAAGGTTGCTATATAGATTAATAGTTTCAAAATATCCTCCTACTCGATTATATGCTTATATTATATCTATATTTTGATAACATATCAAGAAAAGGATACAAAATGTCATATGAAATAATATTAAATGAGTTGATTTTAAACATTTCTCATCCATTAAAAAGTGGTAAAGAGCTTGAAATTGCCTTAAAAGCCAAGCTTACAAAAAAAGAGTTAAAGCTTTTAAAAGCTCTATCTTATAATTTATCAGAAAATGAGATTAAAACAACTCTTAATTTTGATAACGAGCAGTATCAAAGAGTCTATAATAAGCTAGTTAAAAAGCTTAACCAAGAGAAGATTAAACAAGCTATCTATAATATATAACTTGTTTTAATTTGCCTATTTGAAACTATTAAATTATTCTTAATCTATATCTTTTACTCTTTTATACCCAATAATCTTTTTCTTGTTAAATCTGGATATGCTCCATTTGTTCCTTTACCATCAATACCATGACATCCTGCACATGAACTACTAAAATACATTGCGGCATCTTTAGAGTACTTTTTTGTACACTTTTTACCAGATAGTTCATATACATAACAAGCTACATCTTTAGCTTTATCTTTTGGTATATAACCTCCTTCCATAATCTCTTTGCTTACTTTTAATCTATTTGAACCATTATTTATTACATCTGCTATATAGGCAACTACATCTTCTTCGGTATTATGGTATATTCTTCTTTTTGTGTCTTTTTGAAAAACGCTATTTGTATTTTTTGATGAACCTTTGTTCATATAGTTTAAAGATGCATATATTAATACTAAACCAATTACAACTACTACTAAAATATTCTCTTTGTTTTCCATATTACAACCTTAAAGTTACTCCCAAAAATATTGCAATAACTCCTAAAAAGATATTAATTGGCAATAATCTATTTGGTAAAAGTTTTACCTCTTCTTTAGCTTCAGCTAATTTAGAGCTATTAAATAATTTTTGCGCCTTTTCTCTTTTATAATACATAAAAGCGTAATTTAAACTCATAATAGTCCAAATTGACTCTTTAATATAAATAGTTAAACTATTTAATTTTAAAGCTACAATCATAACTATTGCAGTTATTAAAAGTATTAAAATAAATGGCATTACTAAATTAAAAAGCCTGCCTACAATCTCTAAAGTTTTGCCAAGCTTTATTTGTGGATTTTGAATAGTTTGCAGACTGGGGTGTACTGCAACTCTTATTGCAATCATCCCTCCAATCCAAACTATAGCTGAAAAAACATGTAAAAAAATTATAATTGATGCATAGTTATTAAATATATTTTGCATAAGAGACCCCTTTTTTGGTAGAATATATCTA
>CAZCOI010000045.1:0-11337 GCA_964500335.1 uncultured Nitratifractor sp. | reverse complement strand
GGCTTAAGCGGAAGTGAATATCATACATACACCTTACCAAAGCGAGTTGGCAAAGAGATGGCAAAAAAATTAACAAACAAGTGTTTGCCAATATCAGCTTTGAGGGCAAAAGAGATTGGGCTTATTGATGATAATGTTAAAAACAAAGAGCAGTTGCATCAACTTTTAGTGCAAAAAATTAATAGCGAAGAGTTTGATGATCTTTTATGGGATAAAGAGGATTTTTTAGAAGAAAACTACGATTTAATCGAGCGCCATAAAGAGGATGAGATTAAAGTAATGTATAGTGAGTTTTGGGATGAGGGTTCTATTTTTCATACACTCAGAGCCGAGTTTGTTTATAAAATCTGCCCTACCGCTACGCCTGAGAGATTAAAATTTAAAGGGTAGCTATATCTTATTGCCATTGGCATCTACCCATAAATTTTCATCTTTATCTTTTAGCCATATTGGCTTGCCTAAAGTTGTATCAAAAATCATTGTTCCAACCTCGCAATCCTTGCCATTTGGACGCTCTTTTGTACTATATGCTCCTCCTGAGATACCCATTTGGAGTTTTAAATTACCATTTTGGGTTAAATTAAAGATTTTACTTTTTGGAGAGAATATTGTGTATGTATCTTCTTTATAGCTATGTATCCAATGCTTATTTTTTGCTGTTATTACAACTTCTGGAAACTCTTTTGTATAACTTTTTAGAACAAACTCTTTGTTTTTGTCATCTTCGGAAAAGATAAAAGTATATTTATAATGTGGGTTAGGTCCACTAAACCAGCCTACATTTCCACTCTCTAAAGATATATTCATAATATTACTTAAGCCTAACTTTCCATACATTCCACTAGCTGTAATTCTAAAGCCACTAGCTTTTAGTTCCTCTTCTTGGGTAACTTTATTTGGGTTTTTAACATTTATTGTATTTCCACCCATACCTATACCCCAAATATAGTTTGTTTTGTTTGATTTAAAAAAAGTTGTTGCGTTTCTGCTTAGCTTTTTTCCTTTTAAGCCATCACCTGATATTTGATACATAACTCCTGGATGGTGCTTAGAAGAGATATATACAAAGCTATTGTGGTTAGCATCATGAGGATTTTTACTTACTAAATATACTCTATACTCCCCTCCTTGATGAGCTTTGCCTTCATAATTGCTATCTAGGCTATTATCTATAATTACAAAATCTCTATTTGGCAAGTTTAATTTAGTAAAAACATTATCTTTGCTAGATATATGCATACCATAATCTATTGTATGGGGAATATAGTATTGATAGTAGTTTGTATTTTTAAACATATTGTTTAAATCTTTGATATTTTCTTTTATGCTTTTGCCTTTACAAAACCATTTTGCGTTTACACTTCCGCTAAATTCTCTTATCCAGCCATTAAAGATAATGCCTCCATCATTAATATCTTTTTTATCGCTGTTATATATAAAGAGTCCTCCTCTTTTTGTATCTGTTACAACTGCTACTTTATACTTTTTAGAATTAATTGTTTTTAAATCTTCTACTTTGTTTACTACTTTAATTTGCAAGTTTGTATTTTTGGCTTGAGTAAGAGTTGTTAAGAGTATAGTTATACTCAAGATTAATTTTGCTATAGTTTTCATTTGTCTGCCTTTTTGTAATTTTTAAAAGATATAGCATTTTTGCGGCTAATACCTTTCTGTTATATTTTTGTGCTAGATTTGCACAACCTTTTTGTAATCTTGCATATATTCTTTTATCTCTTATTTTGTAGAGTTTATATAAAAAGTCATCTTCATTCTCTGGCTCAAAACATATCCCTGCACCATTCTCTTCTATTATTTTTTGGGCTTGTCCTTCAACTCCTAAAAGTGTTGGTTTTTGCATTGCTGAGGCTTCAAAAATTTTAGATGGGATTACTGTTTTAAAGTTCTCTTCTTTTTTAAGAGGCGCTAAAGATACATCACAAATAGATAGATACTTTGGAACCTCTTCTTTTTTTATTGGCTCTAAAAAAGTAACATTTTTTAAGTTTAGCTCTTTTGCTAATTCTACAATTTTACTCTTCATTGCCCCATCGCCTATAAAAAGAAAATGAAAAGTATCATCTTCTATTTTTGAGATTGCTTTTATTATAAAATCTAAGCTGTGTGCCATTCCATGAGTGCCAATATAGCCAACTACAAACTTATCTTGCAAATTGAGCTCTTCTAGGAGCTTTTTATCTTTTTTTCTTGGAGTAAAAAGTTCAATATTAGAGCCATTTGTTACTACGCTAATCTTACTCTCATCTATTCCTCTGCTAATTAGGTTATTTTTAAAAGCATCAGTTACTGCTATAACTCTATTGGCACTTTTATATAAACCTAACTCTATCTTTTCTAAAATATTTATAATAAAACCATCTTTCATAGCACCTACTGTTTTTATAGATTCTGGCCAAAGGTCTCTTAGCTCAAAAATCCAAGGCTTTCTTTTTATTTTGCTTAAAGCCCATGCACTCCAAGTTGTAAAAAATTGGGGCGATGTAGCTACTATGATATCATATTTTAAAAAGAGTCCTGCAAAAAATGCCATAATGGCAAAACTTAAATAGTCTAATATTCTTTTTATAAAACCGCTATTTGATGTTATATAGCTCCATACTCTAATAACTTCAATTCCATCAATATACTCTTTTTGATAGAGTCTATTTTTATACCCTTTATAAACTTTACCATGAGGAAAATTTGGAGCTGTTGTAATTACAGTAACTTGAATATCTTTATCTTTTATCCACTCTTTTATATGTTCGTAGCTTCTTGTAGCTGGTGCATTTACTTCTGGCTTAAAATTGTCTGTAATAAATAGTATTCTCATCTTTTCCTCTACTCAAAAATAAATTTGGATTTAATTAGCTTTAGTACAATATAGAGCAAACTCATATAAACAACTGTTGGAATACCAAATAGACTCCCAATAACACCGCCCATAAGCCAAGGCAATACAATAATCATTACATATATATTTAACATTACATGCTTTATGGTGTTATCTTTATCTCTACTTTGTAGATATGCCCTAATTGAAAGACCTAAAATTAAACCTGTAATAATTGAGAAGATGAAGTATTTATACTTTCCAAAATAGTAAACACCTTCTCCAAAATTTGTAACTGTTAAGTTAAATGCTCCACTTAGTGCTTTGTCTGCTTCTGGATAGCTTAGATAGCCAACCAGCCTTGTAATATTAATTTTTAAAAACTCTACATCTGTTACACTATACCCTGTAATTAAAGATGCAATTCTGTTTCCAAATGCATATAATAGGGCTAAAAGGCTATCTTCTCCACCCTCTGGAAAGTAGTTATAAACTACTACAGAGCCTTGCAATGCAACTGATGTTGCTCTAGCAAATACATACCCTAAAGCTGTTGTTGGGTCATCCATCTTCATAAAGTAATATGCAGAAAATGTCATTAAAGATAAAAACGCCGCACCAATTAACAAGATATATTTTGTTTTTATCTTGCTACTCATTTGCACAAGACCAGCAGATGTTATTAAAAGTGCAGTATATTTATAGCCTGTTAAAACTCCTATTATTATTGCTAAAAGGTATATAAATATCAATTTTATAGTAAACTCTTTTCGTTTATCTGATAGATTATAATAGACACTTGCAAATGCTATAACTCCAGCTGGCATATAGGTTGTAAAAAAGTTATAAAAAAAACCTAACGGACCTAAAGTAATCCTAAAATCACCTCTTCCTACTTTCATTAAGAGAATATTTATTGCCCCAAATACAAAAAGCTCTATAAACATTGCAACAAAAAGAGCAAGAATTGACCTATTTAATATCTGATTTATAAACTTTTCATCAATTGTAGCATCGTAGCTAAAATCACTTATTTTACTAGCTGGTGCTACTAAGATAAATACAATTATTAAAATAATTATTATATGAATTGCATAAGATGTAATAAAATAGTCATCTATTGTACCGTAAGTTCTTTGCATAGGCAAAGAGAAATTAAAACAGCCAAAAAATGGCATTATTAAGTACATAAATAGAAAACCCATTAATATTTTCATTTTTCCCCTAAAAAAGTGTAATCTCTTTTTTGTAAATTTTTATAAACTCTTCTAATTTCTCTAAAGAGTAATCATTTTGAGCTTTAGGATGCCCAATTATAACCAATTTTTGGGAGTTTTTTCGAAAATATGTCATATATCCTTTTATTAATAAAGAACTTTTATATCCATCGGCTGATATTGGACTATATGTTGGGAAAAATAGCATCTTTAAAATATCTTTTTTAGATGCACCAATAGGAGAGCCATCTCCATATATTTTAAACTTTTTTGAAGCGAACTTTTTTGTAAATGCAAATTTCCAATAAAAAAGAGGATTAACCTTTATGCTTCCAATTGGAATTTCGGTAAAATAGCCATCTTCTACCTCTTTTAATGGAGTGTTTTCAAAATTCCAACTACTCTTTTTTGGCGCATTAGTAAAATCAAAATAGTGAGTTGAAGATATATTTTTACCACCATAAAAGAGAGTGCTATCAAGCCAAATATTATTTTTTTTAAGAGCATCTTTTATTTTAGAAAATGGCTGAATAGACCATCCTCCTGCTCTAAATGCAAAAACTTTATCACCTACAATATCGGTTAATGCCTTTTTATATCTAAATACAATATTATCGATATCTTTTTCATTAAAATCGTGCAGTCTATACCTTGTTGTATTAATTACCCATTTTTTGCCATCATAGTAACTATCTTCCCAGTGAGGATGAATATGTAATTGAATAGAATGACCTAAAACATTTAAAAGCTTTATTTGATTTATTATGCTTATATAATCTTTTTGAAGCTCTTTATAACTCTCTTTATACTCTTTTAGTTTTAAAATATATCCACTATCGACAAAAAAAATAAATTTTACTTTATATCTGTTTGCAATCTCTAAAAGCTTTTGAGTTGGTTTTATTATGCTATTTTGCACACTTCCACTATTTTGACCAAAAAATAGCTCATAATCAAAGGTTATAAATATCTCCACTATGACGCCTTTTTAATATTATCTATTGGGTCCTCATAGTTAAAGCCTTTAAGCTTTAGATAATTTTTTGCTACAAAATTAAATAGTTGATATTTTATTGGATTAATAATTGTTCTAAAGGAGTATCCTTTAATTAGTTTTGCTCCAAATCTCTCTTTATATATTTGTAAAGATTCAAACTTTGAGCCTTTTTGAACATTAACTCTAGCCCCCACAAAATCAAAATATTTTACCCCTCTTTTTTTCATCTCTAGCATTGCATAATATTGCATTAATATAGTACTTCCCTTTATTGGTCTTTTTGCGCTACCAGCATACATATTATATGACCACTCATTATCAACAATAGTAATTAAAGAGCCTTGCACTATGCCATCTTTTTTAGCTACCCAAAAACATACATTATCTCCAAGATTCTCTTTTAATTTTTGAATATACTCTAAAGATGGATAGTGAATAGATTTTTGTCTAAGCAGAGTCTCTTTTATAGATTCGTAAACCTCTTGTATATTATTTGTTAGTTCTACTTTTATATTCTCTCTAATCGCTTTATTTATTCCGCCTTTATGATTACGATGAAATGCTTTTTTTATCTCATCTGGCTCTTTTGTAATATCTACAACATATGTACCCCACTCTACAACATCGCTATCTTTTGGATAAGTATTAAATATCACATTAGATTGAGCTTTATAGATAAAATCGCACAATCTATTTGCTTTTACAAAATCTACCATATTATCTAAAAACTTTTTTTCATCTTCTAAGTTTAGATTCTCTTTTTTTGGAATTAACGAGTATGTAAATACCATCCTCTCAAAAATTAAGTTTTTATCTATAAAGTATGGTAAAATGAAATTATCATCTACTAGCCACCCAAACTCATTCGATTTAGTAGATAGATACCTCTTACTTGCTAATATTGGTAATGAAACTTTTAATTCTTCTTCTATTTTAATATTTTCCATCTCTTTTCTCTTTTTAATTTAAGCACTCTCTAATTTGCCTATATTATCTATAGGGTCCTCATAATCGTAACCTATTGCTTTTAGGTAAACTTTTGCCAAAAGATTAAACATCTTAAATTTAATTGGATGTATAATAACTCTAAATGAATAGCCAACCTCCATATTTTTAGTAAATTTCTTTTTAAATCTCTGAATGCCATAAAATTTAGAATTTTTATCTAAATCTAATCTTGCACCTACAAAATCGTAAATTTTTAAACCTAACTTTTGCATATCTAACATTGCTTGATAGTGAAGAATGTTAATACTGCCTCTAATTGGTTTTTTTACACTCCCAGCATACATACATAATGCTCTATCTTCATTTATTATTAAAACTAATGCTCCCTCTAATTTTTCATCTTTTTTAGATACATAAAATCTAACTTTATCTTTTAAATTCTCTTTTAATTTATATAGATAATCTTTTGTTGGATAGTGAATTGAGTGTTGTCTAACTAAAGTATCTTTTATTAAATTATATACTTCATCTAAATTATTAGTCTGATAGACTTTAATATTCTCTTTAATTGCTTTTCTTATTGCACCTCTGTGCTTTTGATTAAATGAGTTAAATAGCTCCTCTTTTGTCACATCTAAATTTACAATATAGCTCCCCCATTTAACAACATCAGCACCTTTTGGATAGGTTCTAAAAATTACATTTGATTGTGGTTTATATACAAAATCGCATAAATCATTTGCCCTTATATAATCTACAAGTTCATCTAAAAACTTTTTCTCATCTTCTAAGCTTAAGTTATCTTTTTTATGAATTAAACAGCAAGTAAATACCATTCTTCTAAACATTAATCTTATATCAATATAGTATGCTAAAACAAAGTTATTATCATAAATCCAACCAAAATCATCGCTTTTTGTTAAAAGATACTCTTTAGAAGCTAATGTTGGCAAATTTATACCAATCTCTTTTGGGTTTTTAGTATGCTTCATTTATGACCCTTATAAACTCTTTTGGTTTTGTCATAACTTCTGCTAGTTTGATTAAACTATCAAAATCTCTATCCCACCATTTTATTTTTAATAACTCTTCAATAGTCTCTTTATCAAAGCGATACTTTATAATCTTTGCTGGATTTCCTGCTACTACAGCATATGGAGGAACATCTTTTATAACAACAGCTCCAGCGCCAATAACTGCGCCATCTCCTACATTTACACCAGCTAAAATAATAGCATTTGCTCCAATTAGTACATCATTCCCAACTACTGTGTAGCCTTTATCTTCATACTCATTATAAAGGCTCTTTGTTATATATCCGCGATATGCTTCGTAAAATATAGGGTTTGTTGAGATAAAATCTATTGGATGAGGCCCCATGCCTATTTTTACTCCATGAGAGATTGAACAATATTTACCTATACTTTTACAATTTGTATCGATTTGTGTAAACTCATTAATAAAGGTATAATCACCTATACTAACACCTTTTTGAATTTTGCAACCACTTCTTATTATTACACCTTTGCCTATTTTAACAGTAGGCATAATAAAATTTGTTTCTAATCTTGCTTCTGGATACTTAAAATGTTTAACTATACTAAAGAGTATAAAATAGACCTTTTTTTTCAATATATTTACCATAATTATATAACTTACCTATAGTTGAATTTTTATAATAAATTATATCAAATTGCAATATTTTAGGCTGTAAATATCACATAATGACAGTAAGTTTTATTTTTATTAAATTTTATGCAATAGAGATTTCATCTATTGTTTTAATGGGAATAAATTTATCTTTAAAATTATATATATAGTAACTCATTGGATTATCTTCTAAAATATCATAAACATAGGTTTTATCTTTGTAATAAATTGTATCAAAATGGCAAGATGAATATACAGAGACATGAGCAATTGAGTTATAGATATATTGCTCTGTTGTAAACTCTTTATCTTGAGATAAGATTATTGCATTTTTATTTTTTATATTATTTTTTAAATTATCTATTATCTCTTTTGTCTCATTTGGGTGAGGCAAATAGAGCAGTTTTAAACTATTTTTCTCTAAAAAGCCAACTGCCCTATTAAAAAACTCTATAATCTCTTTATAAAAACCTCCTTGCCCCGTAAATACAATATATCTGTTATTGTAGATAGTTAAATTTTTATCTATTAAATCATACTTCCATCTACCAACTACATTAATTTGATTTGCCTTAAAATATCCAGCTTTTATAAGCTCTTCTTTCCAAAAACTATCATATACATCTATCTTATTTGGTGTTGGGAGAAGCTTATCATTAAGCGCATAGTTATAGGCTCTATGAACACTTCCTATAACTCCATGCTGAAGCTCTATTACCTCAACTCCTCTTTTTTTTAGAATATAGATTATTTCGCTATTAGAGTAAGCTGAAACTATATATGCTTTTTTAATCTTAAGTGGCATTAAAAAGATTTTATACAAATAAATTGTAACTATAAAATTTGCATGTATAGATTTTAAAGACTCTTTTGAAGTTGGCATATTATTATTTTTTAAAAATTCTAAAATATCGCTACTAATATCAAATTTTATAAATTTTGCAAATATTTTTGTAAAAATAATTTTCAAAGGTCCTACTAAATAGCTATAAATTATAGCTTTATTTTTAATAAGATAGCTCTTATATTTTATTAATTTATCAACATAATCTCCACTTAAAAAATAGATAACTTCATCTTTATCTAAATAGTCTGGGAAAAAAGTATCTAAAATTTTATTATTATAAAAAAATAGTCCCGAGCCTGCTCCTACAAAGAGTATTTTCTCTTCTTTATTAAATAGATTTAAAAAATAGTTTTTTATAGAGAGTAGTA
This sequence comes from uncultured Nitratifractor sp., assembly GCA_964500335.1. Lineage (GTDB taxonomy): Bacteria > Campylobacterota > Campylobacteria > Campylobacterales > Sulfurovaceae > JAADEQ01. The sequence goes on along the minus strand of CAZCOI010000045.1, from coordinate 2,480 downwards.
TTAAAAATATTCCATTTTTTGTTAAAAACTCTTTAACTTTGAAATTATTAGTATTAACTTTTTGTAAAGTTAAAGCATATAGATAGTTTTTAACTCTTATCCAGCTTGTTGTATCTTTATATCTAAAAACTTTAACAATATTAAACTCAAGCTCTAGTTTTTTTAAATCTAATATACTCTTTGGTAAAAAATTATCTTTCATTAAGCTCTCTCCTCTCTATCTATTTTAGTTGCAATTATTAAAACAGATACAAAATATAAAAACCAAGTGATTGCTGTTGCATATGCTACGCCAATTGCACCATAAATATTGATTAAAATATAATTTAGTATTATATTAAACACAGCTCCACTAATTGTAATTAAAGCAAGTAGTTTTGTTCTTTTATAATAGAATAGATAGTTTGTAAATAAAAAATAGTAAGATTGAAATAAAAACCCAATAAGTAGATATAAAAAGTACTCTTTAGAGTTATGAAACTTTTTATCTATAAAAATATCGTATAAAAAGTCAGATATAAAATAGACAAAAATAGATGATAAAGAGTATATAACAAAAAGCAAAATTTTTAATTTTTTAATTTTATAAAAATCTCTATTTTTCATCATTTTAAAAAAGATTGGAGTCCATGCTTGATTAACCGACATACTAACAAGCAATAAAACAGCGGCTATTTGATAACCAACCGAATATATCCCAACCTCGCTATTGCCAACAAAATAAGAGATAAAATATCTATCAGACATTGCTAAAACTACCCCGCCAATTGAGTGAGGAATTAAAGAGATACCAAACGCTAAAATCTCTTTTGTAAATTTTAAACTGAAATCTACTTTAAAATAATCCATTTTATATAAAATGTAGATTGCTATTAAACTAAATATAAAATATGCTCCATAAACTCCAATTAATCTACCGCTAATTCCATATCCTAAAATTACAACCAAATAGTATGATACTAAAAAGTCTAAGATTGTTTGAGCAATTGAAAAATAGGCAAAATTAAGCGCTCTTTGAGATGCTTGAAAAATAACTAAAACAACACTTGTTAAAACTCTTAAAAAAGTAAAAAAACTCAATAGTTCAATCCACTTTTTATCTAAATGTATAAGTGTTTCTAGCTTATCTTCAAATAAAAAGAGAATTAAAGTTACTGCAATAAATGCCAAAAAGCTTAAAAATATTGCATTTAAAACATACTTTTTAAACTCCTCTTGAGAGTTGATTTTAAAATATTCAACATTTATAGCACCATTTATATTTAACATTATAAATGGTAATAAAAATAAAATTGTTGTCTCTATAAGTGCTAAATCACCATACTCTTTTGTAGATATATGAAAAGTCAAAATTGGTAACATTATAAATGGAACGAGCGATTTTATAGCATTAGTTCCACCATAAATTACAATATTTTTACCAAGCACTCTTAACATATATTTTTTTTCTCTCTTAAAAGAATTTTGGCTAATTGAAAATCTATCTCTTCATCTATATCGATAGATTTTTTTTGATCCATTATAAATGCATAGATATTATCTTTTAAAAATAGTGTTTGCTCATCTAAAAATCTTTTTATATTACATATATATATAGCTCCATTTAATCTATAGTATTTTGGCAAAACTTGACTTCTTTTGCCTTTTATCTCATCTTTTAAAAAGTTATCCATCAATAAAGAGTCATCTAATCTATTTGCCCATAAAGGAGAGTGCTTCATCTGACAAACACTAATAACACCATCTCCATCTTTTTGCAATAAAAGCTTGATTGCATTATCAATATCTATATTATCTCTTAAAGGGCTTGTAGGTTGCAATAATACTAAAAAATCGTAATTTTTATAATATTTTAGAGTATGATTTATTGCATCAATTACCAAAGAGTTATCATTTGCAATCTCTTTTGGTCTTTTAAGAGGAGTTGCCTTATATTTTTTTGTAATTTCTAAAATCTCTTTGCTATCGCTAGAGACTATAACTTTATCAATATATTTGCTATTTAGCGCACTATTAATAGTATATGCAATTAATGGTTTATTGTTAAGCTTTAATATATTTTTATTTGGCAATCTTTTACTCCCTGCTCTTGCTGGAATAATTGCTAAAAAGGTTCTATTTTTATACATCAAATATCTCTTTATATTTTTGTTTACTCTTTTTTATAAAGCTTTAATAGTTCTTCTATAAATAAGATTAGTTATCTTTATATTTTTGATAACAATATTCTTTAACACACATTGTAGCTAAAGAATTACTTTTTGTATGAAAATATAACAAATTTTCAAAATTTATATCTATATATTTATAACAGAAAATGGCTCTTTTAAAAGATACTCTTTACTTAAAAAACTCAAACCTATACCACTTATATCTTACTTTTAAATTTAAAAGTTTATTAATTTATAGTTATATACTAAATCCATCATCAACAACTATATTTTGCCCATTTAGATATCTGCTCATATCGCTAAGCATAT
>CAZCOI010000044.1:0-10984 GCA_964500335.1 uncultured Nitratifractor sp. | reverse complement strand
TTCTAAAATAAGTGTATCAAATGGTCTAGCCCATCCATTATATCCTTCCATTGCAACATTAATCTTAGCATGATATTTAGTAGATAACTTATCTACAATTTGAAAGAAGCTATCAAAGCCTCTATTGTTATGAGAGATTTCAAACTCTTGAAGTATAGTTCCATCTTCTTTAGCTATTGCAATTGCATGGTTAATACTTCCTACATCTATGCCAATTTGTAATTCATCGAGGGTGTATCGTGCGTTCATTGCTCTTTCCTTTGTGTGTAATTACCATCTTACTCACGTCTATGTTCAGAGCCACGATTTTAAAAGTAAAATTGGCACCATTCCTATCAAAGACCTAAGATGGTGCAAGAGACAAAGGCAGCAATTCAGACGGAGCTACTTAAAGCCGACCCCAATAGCTACACCTTTGTCCAGTATCATTATATCATATTGGATTTTAGGTTTGTTTTATCATAATAATTAGACTTAGATAAACTCTTTATCTCTTGCTAATTTTAATGATAGACCCTACCTAGTGGTAGTGGGTAGTGTTAGGGTTAATGATTTAAGATAGCTTTGAGCTTATATCTTAGCGCTTACAGCTTATTAAGAGTTAAGGGTTGAGGAGCTGAGCTTAGTACTTAGTTCTTAATACTTAATGCTTAATGATTAGCACTTATATCTTAAAGTTACTGCTTAATATTTGTAGTTTTATATAGTATTTTAATTACACTCATTGCAATTAATATCTCTAAAATTGAAGCTAAAATTAAAGAGTAGTAGTTAAGAAGAGTAATATATTTGGTATGATATCCAATTGTAGCAACTGCTACAAGTAAAGTAAGCGGCATTGATAATCCTAAAGCTAATAAAATAAGCTCTTTTGGTTTTAAAAATGGTTGCAAGATAATAGTTGAGGCAATTTTTATTATAAATGATAAAGCTACTATAATTATAGCATCTCTAAAGACTCCTGGCAAAGTAATTGCACTTAAATCAAAAGTTGTTCCTACATGTATAAAAAAGAGTGGTACCAAAAAGCCAAATCCAAAGTTTCCTAGCTTCGATTCTAGCTCATGTTTATGGTGAAAAAATGCGCTTATTGCAACACCAGCTATAAATGTCCCAAGAGCCAACTCCAAATGAAGAGCAATCATAATAACAATAAATAGGAAAAATAGTGCCATACTAAGCCTAATATCATGTTCAGCATGGCTATTTTTTGGCATTAATTTATCTTTTAAATCTGGATTCCACCAAAAAAGAAAGTCTAGTGCTTTGTATAATAATACAATTAGCAAAATAAATCCAAAAAGAATAGATAATTTATATAAAAGCTCAATACTAAAACCAACTTCACTTGCCGCATCAAGTACTGTAAGAGCTACAATACTTACAATCTCTCCAATAATTCCAACAATAAATGCAATCTCAATCCATTTTGTATCTTTACTATAAATTTTTGATAAAGTTGCTAATAATCCCACAGAAATTAGAGGTAAAGATATAGTATAAATAACATTTAAATTAAATATATACCAGCTTAAAATCGATAAAAATGCAATCAGACCAATATATATTGCTCCTCTTTGAAGCAATATTTTAGAGGCATTTAAAACTTTAGATAAGTTTACCTCAAGACCTGCTAAAAACATTAAGTATAAAAAACCAACCTCTGCAACTAATTCAAAATACTCATTTTTATGGATAATCCCAAAAGTTGCAAAGATTGAGCCAATTAAAATCTCTACAGCAGGGATTGGAATTTTAACTAAGTTTGCAATAAATGGCGAAAGCCAAAGAATAAGTGCTAAAATTAATATTAAGTATATATCACTTGGCATGGCATTTAGTGGCTATTTTAAAGCCTAACTCTTTTAATCTTTCTCTATCTGTTTTAGGATTTAACCCTTTTACAGTCAAATAGTTACCAATTACAATTGAGCTTGCACCTGCATTAAACATCTCTAGCTCTTTATTTGGAGTATCAAAAATTTCTTCTCTGCCTCCAGCTACCATTACTCTTGAATCTGGTAAAGCATCTTTAACTCTTTTTATTATATCAAGTGCCTCTTGATAGTCAATATTTCTTCTTTTTATAGGTAAAGATGGATTTGGAATATAAAAATTAATTGGAATAGAGTGAGGCTTTAGCTCTTTTAAGGAGTTTATTAAACTTAACCTATCTTCTTTACTCTCTCCCATTCCAAAAATTCCACCACTGCATACCTTTAAGCCTGCCTCTTTTGCATTTAGAATAGTTTGATATCTCTCTTGCCAAGTGTGGGTTGTGCATATTTTACTATAATACTCTTTTGATGTTTCAAGATTATGATTATAGCTATCAACACCATTTTCTTTTAAATATAGTAACTGTTCATATAAAGCTGTGCCATTACAGGCAATTATATTGAAATTATCAAAACTCTCTTTTAGCTTTTTTGCAATATTTGCTATAACTTGGCACTTTTTATCATCTAACCCTTTGCCAGCTGTAACTAAACAATATCCTATTGCACCATTCTCTTTAGCCTCTTTAGCCTCTTTTAAAATTGTATCAATCTCTTTAAATTTATAACGCTCAATTTTAGCTTTATGCTTTATGCTTTGGGTACAAAATGCGCAATCTTCATTACAGTTGCCGCTTAATATATTATTAATAGCACATAAAAAAATCTCTTTAGACACGCATCTCCTTTAAAAATATATACTCTTGTAACTCCCAAATAGGGCTATTTGGTACTCTATAATAATATTTTACAATATATCTATTATCAAATACCTCTATTATAGCACACTCACTTAAATTTTTCTCTCTTGCGCATATTTCGCCAGGATTTAAAAAAAGTGTATTGTTTTTAAACTCTACACTAAATTTATGCAAATGTCCAAATAAAACAATATCACAATCACCACTTAAGTAGTATGGAAGATGCATCATTTTAATAGTTGTATTTTTAATTTTTAGATAATATGGCTCTTTATCTATTTTAAATCTACTCTCAAGCCCTTTTAGATTATAATCGTTGTTTCCAAAGACAGCGGCATATGGCAAGTTGCTATTTGCAAGATTTTCTAAATTTTTAACACTCTCAAAGTCTCCTAAATGAAGCAAATAATTAGCCCCTTCTTCTTTTAAAAAATCTATAGCTATATCTTGTAAATCGCCTCTTTTATGAGTATCTGAGAGTACTCCTATCTTAAAGCTCTTCAACTACTTTTTTTCCTCTATTTTATATTTACACTCTTTATTTAAACACTCTTTTACTCTTTTACTCTTTAGCTCTTTTAAAACCATCAAATAGTCGCATTCTGGACATTTACCAATAGGTTCATAGTTAGTTATAAATCTACATTTAGGATAATTTTCGCATCCATAAAATTTACCTCTTCTTCCGCTTCTTTCAAGCAGTTTGCCACCACACTCCGGACAAGGAACTTTAGCCTCTTTTAGTGGAGTTAGAGGTTTTGTATTTTTACATTTAGGGTATGCAGAACAAGCCAAAAACTTACCACGGCGAGAGGTTTTTATAACCATTTTAGAGCCGCACTTATCACAAACTTCATCACTCTCTTCAAGTTTAGCTTCGTTGCTATCTTTACTATCTTTTAAGTTTCTGCTATATTTACATTTTGGAAAGTTTGAGCATGATATAAACTCTCCATATCTTCCTTTTCTAATAACAAGCTCTCCATCTTCGCACTCTGGACATTTTTCGCCTATTGGAGTAACTGTTTTTAGAGACTTTATCTCTTTTTTCCCTTTTTCAATCTTTTGGATAAATGGTGCATAAAAGTCGCTTAAAACCTTTTGCCAACTCTCTTTACCCTCGGCAATTAAATCTAATTTCTCTTCCATATTAGAGGTAAAATTAGAATCTACAATCTCATCAAAATGCTCTTCTAGCAGTTTAATTACTGTAAATGCAATCTCAGTTGGTATAATTCTTTTTTTCTCAATTTCTATATAATTTCTCGCTTGCAAAATAGTAATAGTTGGTGCATATGTGCTTGGGCGTCCAATGCCTCTTTTTTCTAGCTCTTTAATTAAAGAAGCTTCGCTATATCTTGCTGGAGGCTCAGTAAAGTTTTGTTTAGCATCAATTTTTGTTAAATTGACTTTTTGATTCTCTTCTAATTTTGGTAAAATTGTATCTTTATCATTTAGCCCAAGTACTTTATAAAAGCCATCAAATAGCATCTTTTTACCCTGAGCTTTAAAAATTGTCTCACCTCCATCAAATAAGATAGTTTGAAGCTCATATTTTGCATCGCTCATTTGAGATGCTAAAAATCTATTGTAAATTAAAGTATAGAGTTTTAGTTCGCTTGGTTCAAGATACTCTTTTGCAATTTGTGGGGTAAATTCTATATTTGTTGGTCTAATGGCTTCATGCGCTTCTTGCGCTCCTTTAGATTTAGTAACATAGCTTTTTGGTTTTGAAGGAACATACTCTTTGCCATAGCTATTTTTTATAAACTCTCTAGCACTACTAACTGCCTCTTTTGCAATATTTAAGCTATCTGTTCTCATATAAGTAATAATACCGCTAATTCCGCTATTTGTCTTAACGCCTTCATATAGCTTTTGTGCAATTTGCATCGTCCTTTTTGGTGCAAATCCAAGCTGAGTAGATGCGGCTTGCTGAAGAGTAGATGTCATAAAAGGCGGCGGTGTTTTAGCGCTTTTTTGTGTTGTCTCTATAGATTTTACAATAAATTGGCTAGATTTTGCACTATCTACAATCTCTTTTGCCATCTCTTCATTTGGGATTGAGAGTTTTGATATCTTTTTATCTTTATATGAGTATAGCTCAGCATCAACTGTTTTATTAAAAATAGCCTTTATACTCCAATACTCAACTGGCTTAAATGCTTTAATCTCTCTTTCTCTATCTACTACTAGCTTTAAAGCTGAGCTTTGTACTCTACCAGCGCTCAAGCCCCTTTGAATTTTGCTAGCAAGAAGAGGAGATAATTTATATCCAACAATTCTATCTAAAAGTCTTCTAGCTTGTTGTGCATCTACGCTATTCATATCTATTTTTCTTGGATTTTGCAAAGCATTTTTAATAGCACTTTTTGTAATTTCGTGAAAAACAATTCTAGGTAGTGTAGTTGGTTCTTTACCAATTGCTTTTGCAACATGATAGCCAATAGCCTCACCCTCTCTATCTTCATCAGTTGCGATATATACAGTTTGCGCCTCTTTTGCTAACTTTTTTAGCTCTTTTACTGTATCTTTGTTCTCTTTTGAAATAACATATTTTGGAGTAAACTTATTATCTTCTATAGTTATTCCAAATTGAGTTTTTGGCAAATCTCTAATATGTCCTTTTGATGCTACTACTTTATAGTTTTTTCCTAAAAAGTTACTAATTGTTCTAGCTTTTGCCGGTGATTCTACTATTATTAAATTCTTCATTTTAAACCTATTGATTTATTAAAAATTTTTGCCATTTTAACACAATTTTGTAAAATTACCTGCTATAATAGCAAAAAAATTAAGGAATTTGAGTTGAAAAAGATATTTTTTATTATATTTAGTATAACTTTTGTCTTATCTGAGATAGGTGCAAAAAATAACGATTATATGAACAAAATTATTAAATTGTGGAGTTTAAAAACAAATGGGCTGATAGAATTTAATGCCACAAAGAGTTCAGATGGATACAATTTAATAATATCGCCAAAAAATAGTTTTTATAAAGCTATTTTTAGTAATAACCCAATTAAAATTAAAGTAGATGAGGGTCCAATAATTACAACACCCTCTTTTACATTTGGTTCAGCTGGTTTGGTAGCTACGGGCAATGCATTAGAGCTATTTAATAGTGAGCTAACAAAAGATATAAAAAATAGCCTTAAAGTAACTCCAAAATATAAATATGAAGCTGTTGTTAGCTTTGGAGATGAATATAAAAGCACATTTATTATAGAGCCTTTAATTATTGAAGATAATAATACTCATATAAAGAGCTCTAAAATCTTACTAAATTCAAAATATGACTTAGATACATATACAGGCAGTGAGACTTTAAATATCGATAAAATTTTATTAGAACCTAAAAATAGAAATTCACTATTAAAATTAAACTCTATTACTTTGCATACAGACATTCCTCAAGAGCCAGTTGATAATATAATGCTTTTTGGAAAGAGCAAACTAGATATAAAAGAGGTATATTTTAAATCTAAAAATATAGAGACTAAATTTACTCTATCTATGTTAGGAAGCTCTTTAAGAGTAGATAAAGATTTATTAGATGTAAAAATAGGTTACGATATTAGCGCTTTAGATGAAAAAACTATTGCCCTATCTAAAGGAGTAAAAGAGAGCAAATTAGATTTAGCATTTAAAAATTTGGGAATAAAAGGTTTTGTTGAGTTAATAAAGTTAAATAAAAAACTAGAAGATATTAATCAAAAATTAGTAGAAGCATCTAAAAAAGGTGATGATATTGCTATGCAAAAGGCAATTTTACAAAGTCAAGAGCTAGCAAATAAGCTAGTGCCAATTTGGAATAATACTTTAAAAACTAATAAAAGTAAAATATCTTTAGATTTAGAGCTAATCTCAACTAAAAAAAGTTATATTAAATTAGATTTAACTTACAAAGGAAAGCCTCTTAGTGGCGATTTGCAAAGTGCTATGATTTCAGTTGCTGCACAGCAGTTAAATCTCTTTGATGGAACTTTTGATATAGCTTTAGATTCTCAGTTAGCAACAACAATTAATCCATTTGCAATTATGGGATTAGATTTATTAAAAAATAAAAATCTAGCAAAATTTAAAGATGGTATCTATTACTTAAAAGGCCAATTAAAGGGTGGTAAAATTATTATAAATGGTAAAGCTTATACAATAAGTGAACTTAGTAAAGCACTCTTTTAGTTAAAGGTAAAACTTAAGTGTGCTCAATATTTGGAACTATTGGAGCCAATTTAACTAAAGCTAAAGATGGTTTTAATACACTAAGCCACAGAGGAGAAGATAGCTATAAGATATTAGAGGGTAAAGATTACTTTTTTGGCTCTCATCGCTTAGCTATTACTACTTTTAATAAACCCCAAAACCAGCCTCTATATAAAGATAATTTAATAGCGCTCTTTAATGGAGAGATATATAACTATAAAGAGCTTATTGATAAGTTTAATTTAGATGCAAAAGATGAGATAGAAACTATCTTAGAGCTATTTAAAATAGATTTTAATCTGCATAAATATTTAAGAGGAATGTATGCTATTGCAATCTATAATACATTAGATAAAAAAGTATATTTATATAGAGATATTGCAGGTAAAAAACCGCTATACTATGCATATATAGATAATACATTTTACTTTGCTAGCGAAATAAAAGCAATTACAAAGCAGATTGGTTTTAAGCTTGATAAAAGAGCAATTCATAACTTTTTAGGTTATGGGGCTTTGATTGCTCCTAAAAGTTTACAAAAGGGTGTATTTAAGTTGCCTCCAGCCTCCTTTGCTCTAATTGATGGCTCTAAAATAGAAGTTGATATAAAAGAGAATTTACTTAAACATAAAAGTACAATTACTGCTAAAAGTAAAGCTATTAGTAGAGTAAAATCTGCGCTATTTGAGGCTGTATCTATTAGAATTCCTTCAAATTTAGATTGGGGAGTTTTAGTTAGTGGCGGGCTTGATTCATCTTTAGTTGCTTCAATTGCTAATAGTTTCTCTAAGCCAATAAATATTTTTAGCATTGGTTATGATGGGTACCAAAAATATGATGAAAGAGCTTATGCAAAAGAGGTGGCTCTCTATTTAAATGCCAACTTTTATAGTTTTAATTTTACTAAAAAAGATTTTTTTAATACTTTAGAAGAGATATTAGATATTATAGATGAGCCTGTTGGCGACCCTGCTCAAATACCGCTATATTTTCTTATTAAAAGTGCAAAAAAGAGTGGTATAAAGGTTCTGCTTAGTGGTGATGGAAGTGATGAGTTATTTTTTGGGTATAGGGTTTATAAAGAGTATTTAATGATGCAAAAGGTAAAAGATTTGCCTTATGCAAATTGGCTAAAAAATCACTTAAGAGCAAACTTCTCTTTAAATAAAGAGTGGGAGTGGTATAAAAGAGCCTTAAAAAATGAAGAGGTCTTTAGAAGCAGTGCAGAAATATATACAGATAGACAACTAAATATGCTTTTAAGATTGCAAGAGAGAGATAATAAAAATTTTGAGCTTCTTATGCCTTATTGGGAAAGATTTAAAAACTCATCAAAAGATTATCTTGATTGGTTTAGTTATGCAGATTTAAAAGTACAGCTTGCTGAGTTCTTTTTAACAAAAATTGATAGAGTATCTATGGCAAATGGTGTTGAGGTAAGAAGCCCATTTTTAGATAATAAAATCTTAGAATTAATCTTTAAAATAGATGCAAATTTAAGATTTAACCCTAACAATCCAAAAGATATTTTAAAAGAGATAGCTAAAGATTTATTGCCAAATAGTATTATTAATAGAAAGAAAAAAGGGTTAAACTATCCATTTATTGAGTGGATTTTAGAAGAAAATGGATTAGATGTTATCTATTTAGCAAATAAAGAGTTTAACTTTTTAAAAGAAAAACATTTAGATTTCTTAAGCCAAAAGGCAAATAGTGGCAAATTTAAACAGCACCTCTTTCCTCTATATATTTTAAGCAGATGGCTATTAAAACAAAATGCTATTTAGACTCTAATAATTTGCTCTTATTAAATAGATACCTTTCAATCCAACTTTCTATATTATCGCATAAGATATATACATTTTTATAGCCTCTATTTTCTAAAAACTTTTTTACTCGTTTTGCTAAAGCTCCCTCATATGAGCCAATAATAATAGGAATAGTTTTATCTTCTGGTAGCAGATGAGTGTAGTTTATAAATTCAGAAAATGGAGTATAATAAGCATTTGGAATATTTGCATCTTGAGCTGTTTTTCCTCTAACATGGGCTGGTAATCTAACATCTAACAAAATTCCACTATACTCTTTTAAAAAATTTACCAACCCCTTTCCAAAGCAAATATTGCAAATGTTTACTTTATGATACATACACCCATCTATACTACTATTTATACCAGAAAAGCTCATAATTTATCCCTATTTTGTTTTTTATATCAAACCTTAAAATATTGATTATAAATATTATATTAAATTTTCTTTAAAGCTGTATTAATTTACTACCAGAAAATCGAAATAAAATATTTATAAATTAATTCTATTTTAAATTTATATTTATGAGTTATATTATATTATGACAAAGTCAAAAGTAAAAAAGTTGATTATATTGAAAAAGAGGTTGGATATATGTCTAAGATTATAATATTTTTACTACTTTTTATAGTTGCTCTAAGAGCTGAGTGTAATTTAGATGTAAATTTAGTAAAAGGTGGAACATTTGAGAGTAGCCTAGATTTAAGCAATTGGAAAAATATAGGTTATGGTATGTTTGGTAGAGGTGGCTATGATGGATGGGGAATAGCAAGAGGTTCAGATGATGCTGGAGATTTCTTTTTAGTAGGTATAGCTACTTATGGAAATTTTGTAAAAGTTTCTCAAAGAATTTATATTAGAGATTGTATAGAAAATGGTGCAACTATATATGAGATTAGTGGATACCATGGTGGATATGGTGATAACGATACAATTAATGTTACTATTGAGTTTCAAGATCTTTATCAAAATACTATCTCATCATATAGTACAGGTGATTTTACATCTAATAAGGAGATGAAATATTTCTCTAATACAGATGTAGTAGATAATAATGCATATTTTGCTGTAATAACAGTAACTATGAAAAAAGCTGATTATTTTGACTGGATAGTAGATGGTTATTTAGATAACTTAAAATTAGTTCTTAAAACAGATGGTTCTACAAATGATGAGACCAATTATGAGGAGGGATTTAGAGATTTTGAGATTGTCAATCCTCCAGAAACTAGATTAATTAGAGGTAATTTTGCAATTGCTGGAAATACTGTTATGTGTATAACAGAAAAATTGGATGGATATGGTGGAGTTTGTCAAGACAGCAGTGCAAAATATCTAACAAGTAATATGAGAGTTAGTAAATTTATTGATATTGATGAGAGTTCTAAAACATTTAACTCATCTTCGTCATATATAGAGTTTCCATCTTCATATGAAGAGTCTGAAGATGGTAAAAGTATAGTCTGGGCAGGGTTATTTTGGCAAGGTAGAGTTAGCTTAGCTAAGAACTATCACCTTAGATATCCTAAAAGTGGTTTTCTTGGTTATAGCTATGTAGAAACTGGAAAAGGAACATCTATTAGTAATATAGATTTAGATGAAATAGATGCAAATAAAGTATTATTAAAAGTCAATGATAATGATTATAGTGAAGTTCAAGCAAACAAAGTATATTATCATTGGAGGAAAGATAATAAATATAGTATATATGGTACTACCTATTCAGCATTTGCAGATGTAACATCTTTATTGCAAGAAGCACGCATAAAAAAAGGTAAAAATACCTTTACTGTTGCTAATATAATTGCAACAGAGGGTAGAGAGTCTGGAATAGGAGTAATAGGAGGATGGTCTTTAGTTGTTATATATAAAGAGGATCTTTCTGGTAAAGTAAGAAGTATATCTTCATTTTTTGGCTTTAATGATATATATCAAGATAATCCTATAAAAATTAGTGGTTTAAGGTTGCCAAGAAATGGCAAGGTATCTTCAAAGGCTGCTCTATTTTCTGGAGAGGGTGAATATTTATATGGCTATAATAACTACTATTTGCATTCGTATGATTGGATAAAAATTAGTAATACTAGAGATAGTAACTATCAATATATGCCAGATGCTAATGGAAATCCATTACCAACAGGAATAGATGTAGGAAATAAAAATAATATATTTGATGCTCATTTAAGTGGAGTTAAAAGAGAACATATTCCAGAAAAATTTAATGATTTACAGGTAAATAATGATGGTATTGATATTGATATTTTTGATCTC
>CAZCOI010000043.1:0-14352 GCA_964500335.1 uncultured Nitratifractor sp. | reverse complement strand
TTTAATTGATAATAAATATACAGTCGAAATTGGCGGAGCAAAAAAGAGTTTTAAACAGATAAAAGATGTTAAAAACAGCTTTGTAATTGCTGATGATATAGAGATTGGCTTTGAGAATAAAATACCTCTTTGGCTATTTGGGTTTTTGTATTGGTTATTAAGTTTTTTAAGCTGTCCTAAATCTTAAACCCTCTTATTCCTGTTTTGTGCGATAACTGCAAAAAAAGATAAAAATGAAAATGAAAGTTTCGAATTTAAGGGCTTTTTAGGGTATGTAGATTGATTTTTGGGTGTCCCAAATAATGGATTTGTTATAATTTTTATATGTTTATAAGAGAGAAAAAGAATAAAAGTGGGACAATAAGTATCCAAATAATTTCTAAAAAAATGGTAAATATAAAGTAAGAGAAACAATAGAATGTGCTAAAGATGAGATAAATAAAGAATTATTGATTTCTATTGCTAAAAAAAGATTAAAAGAATTAGAGCCTACTTTATAAAATTTCACTTTTCTAAAAAAATTGCACTTGAGATTATAAAAAATATCAAAGCTATTCAAAGTGATGATTCGTATAAATTATTTAAATTCAATAAATATCAAAAAATGATTTATGATGCTACTTTTAGTCTATAAAATCTAAACTCAAATTTGGGTGTCCTATCGCACAAAACAGGTGGAACGCGTGTGTAGGTGTAAGCCTACCGTGGGTTCGAATCCCATCCCCTCTGCCATTAAATAGTATATTTTAGCCTTATTGTAACCCTTTTTGGTAAACTAAAAGGAGCACTCTTTACATCTATTGGAAAAGATTTTTTAATAGCATCATAAGTTGATTTATAAAAAATTCGAGACCCATCAATTGAGATATTAGTAACATTTCCATTTGGCAAAATTGTAAAGCTTGCTTTTACATTGGCGCTTAAACCTCTTTGCTTAGCAATTGTCGGATAGGATTTGTTGCTATTTATCCTTTTGACTAATTGATATAAAAAGTTTGAATTTGAAAAGCTTTTTTTAACCGATTTATTGCTCTTTTTTTTAATAGATTTTTGTTTTTTTGTATGTTTTTTTGCTTTAAGTTTATGTTTTTTTGGTTTAGTCTTGTTAGATTTAACAATTTTAGGTTTTTTCTTTTTTGGTTTAACTGCTTTTTTAACAATCTTTTTTTTAAAGCTTTTAATTTTTTTATTTGTAATCTTTTTATTTTGCTCTTTTTTTATAGATTTTGTAAAATCTTGTTGTTTTTGCTCTTTAAAATAGACTATTTTTATATTATTTAAGCTAATTTTTTTACCGGGTTTATAAATTGTTGGCAAAAAGTTAAAAAAAATAGATACTACACTTATATTTAAAAATAGAGCTATTAAAAAAGAGCTAAAATATCTATTCATCTTTAGTTACAATCAAAATATTTTTAAAATCGTTTGCCTTAAGAGCATCAAGCACAAATAAAAAGCTCTCAAAAACGCTTTTTTTATCGCAATTTATAACAATTTTTGACTCTTTATTTATTTGTTTAATTTTATTTAAAAAATCTTTTTTTAAAATCTCTTTTTTATCTAAAAAAATTTTATTATCTTTTTTTATTGTAATTACAACCTCTTTTTTATCTTTTAAATTTGAAGTTGCACTTTTTGCTGTTGCTAAATTAACATCTAAATATCTTTTTTCAATAAAGCTTGCCGTAACTAAAACAATTACTAAAATTACAAGCATAATATCAATAAACGGTATTACATTTATTGCATCAAACTTTTTTAATCTCAAATTTCACCTTTTTTCTTTGCTACTTCCCATTTTGTAAGCAAAACCTCTATTTTTCTTACTAAATGGTTATTAAAAAAGATAGCAACTATTGCAACAATAAGCCCAAGAGCGGTAGCTTTTAGCGCTAATGCAAGAGAACTAATTATAATTTTTGTATCTAAATTACCATTTAATCCGATTAAATAAAATGTAATAATAATTCCGATAACTGTTCCTAAAAGTCCGATATACGGAGCATTAGAAGCAATTGTAGATATTATTGTTATATTTTTGGTTAAATCTATCTCTAACTCTTCTTTAGTTTCATAACTATAAATATCTATATTTCTAAAAAAAAGCACTCTCTCAATCCAAAACCAAACTACCAAAAAGTTTAAAAAAAGTAAAATTGCAACAATTGCAAAATCGATATTATCTTTTATTATATTTATATCTATGCTCATTTGCGCTCCAAATCTATATTTTAAGAGTAAAAATGTAGTTAGAGTAGAATCTATTTTATTATCTCTAAAATCTCTATAACTGCTGGAAAGCCTGCTCCTATAGCTTTTTGTAAAATTTTTGCTTTTACTTTTAAAGTCTCATTTTGTCTATTAATTAAATCAAATTTTTCTTGATTTTTAACCATATAGCTCTTTTTAGTAGCTATATCTTCAATAACCAAATATGTATGAGGAGAAGTACCTTTAACCTTTATTTTACCTACAATTTCCATTCCAAATAGATTTATACCAATTAAACTTACAAGTGCAAATAGTTTTAAACTTCTCATAAAGGCTCCTAGCTAATAGCTTTTTAAAGTATAGCACAGCTAGGTTAAATTATTATTAAAATGGAGGAAGTTTATTATTGTCAATTGGTGGAGTAGAGTTACTATCTTTTGTTAAATTTTTATCTTTATTACCTCTAATTAAACCTTTTGGCTTTTTTGGTCTCTTTTTAGGTTTTGGTTTTGGAGGAGCCTTAATACCTTGAAGCAAAAAGGTATAAGGCTCTTTTTTTGCCTGTTTTGCAAATATAAAAACTCTATCTTTATCTCTTGATACCTCAAAAACTTTAGTACCCTCTAATACTCTATCAACTTCAACTTTATCTTCTAATCCAAGAGGCAATCTATATCCATTGCCTTCTACTCTAACTAATGTATCTTTATCTTTAAGTACAAGCCAGCAAACTTTTGCTAAATCTAGCTCATATAAAGAGTTTGTAGTAGATTCTATGCAAATGGTATCTCTTTCACCTTTTTTTATAGTTAAATTGCCATCACTTTGTAAAATATCGTGATATAAAACCATTATAGCTCTATCGTGTTCTAAACTTTTATCTAAATTTCTTTTAATATTGCCAACCGATCTTCGCTGAGTATCTAATACACTATACAAACCAATTAAAACAATAGATAATAGCATAGTAGAGATTAATATCTCTATTAATGTAAAAGCTCTTTTTAAATTAGCTCTCATTACTCATCCATAATACCAACTCTTAGTGCCTCTTCGTAGCTTGTAGTTCCATTTACCATCATTTGGCGTAATTTATCAGAGATAGTATCCATTCCTTGCGATTTCATTATCTCTCTAATCTCATGGTCATTTAGACCCTTTTTCATCATATCTTTAACCTCTTGGCTCATAATAAATAGCTCGCCAACAGCTTGTCGTCCATTATATCCTGTAAAATCACACTTTTTGCACCCTACAGATTTATAATAGATTGCATCTTTTGGAAGCTTTAGCTCCTCCATTGTGCTTTTTGGCAAAATTACTGGAACTTTACAATGATTACACAACTTTCTTACTAATCTTTGAGCCAAAACGCCAATTAGAGTTGAACTTAGCAAATAATCTTCTATACCCATATCCATAAGTCTAGTTAAAGATGATGTTGCATCATTTGTATGCAAAGTTGAAAGTAGCAAATGCCCTGTAAGTGCGGCTTGAATAGCAATTTGTGCGGTCTCTTTATCTCTAATCTCCCCAACCATCACAACATCAGGGTCTTGTCTTAATATAGAGCGAAGACCAGCCGCAAAAGTTAAACCAACCTTCTCATTTACTTGAATTTGGTTTACATGGTCAGCATTATATTCAACTGGATCTTCAATTGTAATAATATTTTTATCTGGTGAGGCAATATGTTGCAAAAATGAGTGTAGTGTTGTCGATTTACCAGAGCCTGTTGGACCGGTTACTAATATCATTCCATGCGAGTGGTTTAATAATTTATAAAATGCTTTAGTTGTCTCTTCTACAAAGCCAAGCTCTTCAAGCGTTGGAATAGACTCGCTTTGCATCAAAATACGCATAACTACTCTTTCGCCATAATAGGTAGGGAGTACAGATACCCTAATATCTAGCGTCTTTCCAGAGATAGCAACTTGTGTTCTTCCATCTTGAGGAATCCTTTTTTCTGAAATATCTAAATTTGAGATTACCTTAATACGATTTATTACTAAATTTGCAACACTCTTTTCAATATCAAGATGCTTTTTTAAAGCCCCATCAACCCTAAATCTTACCTCTCCTTTTTTTTCGTGAATCTCTATATGAATATCACTTGCTCCTTTTTTAATAGCCTGATAAAACAAAGAGTTTACAAGCTTAATTATTGGAGCAGACTCTTCACTGCTTAGTAGATTTTGAGAGTTTTGAATAAACTCTAAAAGCTCGCTTTCAGCTTCTATTAGCTCTTCTGATGCACTACTTTGCATCTGCTCAAATTCACTGCTAGTTTGTATCTCTAAAAATTTTTGTTTTAATCTATCAAAACTCTCATCATCAAGCATATATACTTTATAGTTATTGCCAATTCTAGCTTTATGGTTTAGTGCATCTGAGAGATTCTCTTTAGATACAATAGCAACTTTTTCTTTACCAATAGTTGCAAATAAGAGATTATTTTTAATTGCAGTTGAATAGTCAATCCCCTCTTCAATAAGAGGGTCTAAGTTCACATCTTCAATTAATGGCAGTCTCATTACTCTTCCCTTAAAGTACTATTTAATACTTTTAATGGGTCTCTAACGCCTCTTGGTGTTGTAGTTGCTCTTTGGTAATTTTTTAAATCACTTCTATATGGTTGAGTATAATTGCCAGCTCTTTGTTCCAGTTTTCTAATAATATATCTGCTATATTTTGCTTGAATCTCATCAAGTTCTGTTAAAAACTCTCTAAGTTTAGACAAATCTCTACTATTTCTTACAATATATGGTGTTAAATATATTACAACATTAATTCTACTCTCACTATATCCAGTTGAGGTAAATAGAGCGCCAAATACAGGAATATCCCCTAAAATTGGGATTTTACTAACTGTTTTACCGCCACTGCTTTTCATTAATCCACCAAGTATTATAGTTTGTCCATGAGCTACAATTGCACTTGTTGTCACTTTTCTTTTTGTTGTAGTTGGCCTATCAGATGATGCACCAGAGCCTGGCACTACATCTTCAATTACCGCTTCTACTTTTAAAGCTACTTTATTAGCGCTTGAGATTCTAGGTTTTACTTTTAAAGATATACCAATATCTTCTCTTGAATATTTGTTTCTAACAACAGCATCTTTTGTATCACCTTGAGATGAGCTAACTAATATAGATCTAGTCTCACCTACATAAATATCAGCATCTTGATTATTTGAGCATAAAACCGATGGCTCACTTAGGGTGTGTGCCGCACCATTTTGTTGTAATAAATCTACTTTAATACCTAAAGCAAATAGCTCTTTTATAGAGTTTCCAAAACTAAATGGATTATTTGTAGTTGTATTTCCATTCTCATCTGTACTTGTAGTACTTAAAAAGCCAAGCAAAGAGTTACTAACCATAAGCGTAGGAGAACCAAAATTTCCAGCTATGCTAAATAGTCCTCTTGTAGTAATTTTACCACCCTCAAATCCATATTTTAAACCAACACTTTTAGCTTTTGCAATATTTATCTCAACTATTTTAGCTTTTACATAAACTTGAGGTTTAGATACATCTATCTTTTTAATTACACTTCTTATATTTTTTATCTGATATGGAGTTGCAAGAACAATTAAGGCATTTCTCTCTTTATCGCCAACAACCATAGCTTTAGATGCTTTTTTAGCTTTTGCTCCTTTTGCTGTAGGCGTGCTTGGAGGCATATTATTCATTTGAGCAACAAGTTTTCCAATAATCTTTTCCATCTCTTCTACATCAGAGTTATTAAGAGGAATTACATACATTTTTTGTTCAATCGATTCACCCTTAATATCTAATCTTTTGATATATTTTAATAATTTATCTACATTTGTCTTTTTACCAACCAAAATTAGAGTATTTGCGGCTTCATCTTTAAGTACACCAACCTTTTCGCTTTGAATAGTTTGAGGAAATAGGAGTTTAGACATATTAACAACATTTTGATAAACATCTTTAACAGCGGCATTTTTTAATTTTATAATTGTCGTTCCTCTTCTACCTTCGCTCTCTATTGATTCTATTAATTTTTGAACACTCTTTAGAGTTTTTGGGTATGCAGTAACAGCTAGCATATTGTTCGCTTTAAAAGAGATAACCTTTGCATTTCTAGGTAGTAAAGGTTTAATTTTTGCTCTTATTACAGCCGCATTAGAGTATTTTAGAGGAAAAAGTACAGTCTTCATTAACTTTCCAGAGACCTTTTTACTAACCTCTAAACCAGAAGATGCCGCTTCATTTGCTTTAACAACCTCTAAAAAGTCTCCATGATCTACTAATGCATACCCTTTATTTGCTAAAATAGAGTTAGCAAGAGAGAATAGAGAGCTCTTTTTTATCTTTTTGGTTGATACAAAATCTACTTTTCCATTTAACTGCCCAGTAAGCAGAACATTTTTCCCCGTTACTTTACCAATATACTTAACAAATTCATTAAGACTCATATTGTGAAAATTTACATCAATGAGCTCTTCTGCATTTACAACTGCTATTGATAATAAGCCTATAATTAACGCTTTTTTAACGAACTTCATACTCTAACTCCTTAATTTCGTTTCCTCTTTTAATTGTTAAGGTCGCCGCACTTAGTGAATCTGCATTATTAAAGTACCTCAATGGCACTTTAAAATTATCTAACGCTTCTCCATTAATTGCCATAATTATATCACCTCTTTTTAAACCTAATTTACTAAAATCGCTTCCAGGCTTTACAAATGTTACTTTAAAGCCATTTAATTTACCATTTTCCATATTAGCAACAGCATTTATATTTCTTCTTATTGCTCTATAATCGCCTTTATATTTATTAAAAAGACTCTTTGGTATATAGGTTGTGCCTCCCTCATTTACAGGCTCTAATTTTTGAGCTTTTTGCTTTTTATTCTCTTGTTTTATTGGTGGTTTATTATATTTTGGCTCAAATTTAGAGATAGCCAAATTACTCTTTTCGCCTTTTTTATAAAGATCTAATCTATACTCTTTGCCATCTTTTTCAAAGATTGCATATTTTGCAAATAGTTTAGTAAATTTATAACCCTCTAGCGTATCTCCTAAAGTTAGGGCATAGCTTTTATTTTTATAGGTTACTAAAATAATCTTTTTCTCTTTTGAATTATATAGCCCTTTTAAAATAAATTTAGTAATTTTACTAGGAGCTTTTGGCTTAAGTTTTCTTTTGGGCTTATTATTTTTTACAATTGCTTTTGGTTTATCTTTTTTAGATGCTAAATTATAGTGATAATATAATCTTTTTACATTACTATCTTTCTTTAGCTCTATACCACTTTTTGGCAAAAATAGATAATCTATTCCAACCCAAATAGATTTACCAATTAGCAAACCTAAAAATGCCGCTATTAAGATACCCATGGTACTTTTTTTAGAACTTTGACTCATAGTACCAACCTTTCTTACCTTTTTTTAGAAACTTCTTAATAGAGTTTATATCTTTAGGCTCTATTATATCTATATGGATAACTTTCTCTTTTAAATCTATATATCCACTTGCAGTACCAAAATTTCCAACTATATTTAATTTTATATTAAAAGGATTTAATATAGTATGGTTTGCTTTAAGAGTAGTTATACTTATATTTAAAAACTTTTTAGCAACACTAAGAAGCTCAATATTTTCAGCCTCTAAAGTGTTAATAAATAGCAAAGGTGTAACTTTTATCATAGAAGCTCTTGCAAAATCTACACCTTGATAATATGCAACAGGATGCATAATTTTTAAATTTATTAAAGAGCTTCTAACCTCTTCGTTATCTATTACAACACCTTGTTTATTTAAAAGCTCTTCTGCTTTATAGTATAAATTACTCTTTGGCATAAACAAAACAGCGCCAAGATATAGTGTTGCAATAAAAGTTAATATATATTTTACCAAACGCATAGGCACTCCAATATAAACTCTTCTTTATTTCTTGTAATATTTAGCCCTCTAAACTGCACAGGAAGCATAACAAGCTTTGTTAAGACTCTATTTAACTCCTTATCGCTAAGATTATTTAGCTTAATATCAACTTTGTTTCTTTTAAAATTTACCCTCTCTTTTTTAGAAGAAGGAAGAGTTTTTAATATATTTTCTATTTTGCTCTTTATGCCCTTTGCTTTCCATAAATTTTGCAAAGATGCAACTTGATTAACCTCAAAACTCTCTTGCTTAACCCTTTTAATAGTGTCATTAAGAGCGCTTTTTTGAGTAAAGCTAAATATAACAGATGCAAATAAAAAGGCAAAACTTATAGCAACTACTAATATATTCTTATTCATTTTACCCTTCCTTCTACTCTGATTAAAGAGTTATTAACCTCTATTACTTTTAATTTGGCGCTCTTTGCAATCTTTTTAATTTTATTAATCTCTTTTGGATTTACATTAAATTGTGCAATTAATTTATCGTTTTGTAACTCTAGCTTATCAAGTATCGATTTTTTGCTAGTTAGTTGGCTAAAGGTATCGATTAAATCCCTAATTTTTCTCTCTTTTTGCTCAATTTTTTGATATTTGCTTTTAATACTATCTCTTGTCATTTTACTTTGAAGTTGCGGGTAGTCTTCATAAATTGCTGATAGTTTTGACTCCTCTTTTTTTACTGCATTTTTATAGCTTAACCCCTCTATAATAAAAGCAATGCCTAAAAGAGCAACCAAAGAGGCTAAAATAATTGTATTTTTAGTTATCTTTGCATCTTTAGAAACCTTTGAAGAAGGTTTAAAGTTAAAAGCAACTTTTGGTCTAAGTTTTTGAGAAAATTTTGCATACTTATTGCTATCAATCATACTTCTTGGCACAATAGTTGCTTTTGAGTTTAGCAAAGTTAAGGCATTATGCTCATCAATCCCTAAAGGAACCTTTTTTAGAACATTTTTTAATTGGTCTGCAAAATATATTTTGCCAATCTTATCTCCATCAACATTGCAACACTTTTTTAAAAAATCTTCTATCTCTTTAGGAGCATAAGCAAAAAATAACCAGCTATCGCCATCTTTTTTTACCAAATATTCATACTCATACTCATTTGGCAATAGCTCTTCTAAAATAGAAGGTGCAAGTTTTTTTGCCTGAAAAGCATACTTAACTGGCACATTTTCTCTTTTAGATATATAAAATTGTGGCGATAATACTAAATCATACTTACTTGCTTTTGGCAAAGCCTCTAGCCCCTTATGTAAAAGTATTAATTTAGAATTACTACTTAATAAACTCAAAACCTTCAACCTTTCCATCAATATAGTTAAATTTAAATGCATAACTGCCCTTACCAAAAGAGTAGTTTGCATTACATGTTAGCGCAACAACCGCACCCTTTGCAAATAATTTAGAGTTATATAGCTCTAAATCTAAGCCATTTTCAATTATAAAATTTTTAAGATAGCCACTTTTAAACTCTTCTTGAGCAATCTGCTCATCTATATTAAAAATTATAGAAATTAGCTTAGAGCTTAAAAAATTGCCATCTATTGCTTTGTACTCTTTACCAAAGCTAAAGTAATAGCGCCAATTTGGCTTAAATACATTACTATCGCCCTCTAGCAGATAGTAATCATTTAAAACCTTTTTAAAATCTATCCAGCCAAAAAAATCTTTTGCCCTTTTTAATCTTGCCTCTTGAGCAAAATTGATACTATATTTACTAGCTATTGCATTTGATAGCATACTCTTTAGGCGATTTACATCTTTAAAATGATGCTTTAAGGCAACAGCATCTAAAATGCTTGAAGCCATTGAAAACATCTCTTCTCTATTGGCATTGCCATCTTCTCTTAACCAGCTAATTGGAACTGCCGCTCTTAAAGGCGAACAAGCCACAAGCAGTTGAAAAGGACCTTTCTCTTCGCTAATTGTAAGCGGAATTTGATAGATATTTTTTAAAGTCCCAACAGATGGCTTTTTCCCAATAAACTTACTAACAGCATTTACAGCATCAGCATAAATTAAATTAGACTCAATAAGAGCCGCTTTATCTTCTGCCTGAGAGCGAGCTTGACTAAGATAGCTAAATACTATCCCAACAAGTGAAAGCATAGCAACAACAACAGCTAATGTAATAAATAGTGTAATTGCTTTACGCTTTTTAACCATTTTCAAGCTCTTTTATCGTAAAATAATGAACATTTTTACAATCCATAAAAGATTAGTTTTATGGTAGTAGAAAAGTTCATATGAACTAATATTATAATATTAAAACTTTAAAAAGGATAAAATAGTGAGTAAACTTCTAAAAAATGGTCAAAAAAGAGTAAAAAAAGCCTTTACGCTACTTGAGCTTTTAGTAGTTATATTAATTTTAGGTCTATTAGCGGCATTTGTTGTTCCAAACATTATAGGAGCTGGAGATAAAGCAAAAAGAGATTTAGTATGTTCACAAATGAGTTCTATATCTAGTGCTTTAGATATGTTTAAAATGGATAATGGTATGTATCCAGATACAGAAGAGGGGTTAAAAGCACTTGTTTCTAACCCAGATAGCGATAAATATCCAGCATATTCAAGCAAACCATATATGAAAAGAGTTCCAAAAGACTCTTGGGGTCAGCCAATTCAATATATTAAAAATGACAACGCATTTGAGTTAATTAGTTTTGGTGCCGATAGAAAAGAGGGCGGTAGCGGCGATGGAGCTGATATAAAATACTCTCAATGCAACAAATAAAATTAACAAGAGGCTTTACACTTGTAGAGCTTCTTTTAGCTATTTTTTTAGTAGGACTATTTAGCTACTTTATATTTGCAATACCAAGTAATTATAAACAGCCAAAAGAGGTTATAACAATATCAAACTTTCCTAAGTTTCTTCAAAAAAATCTTGTTGGAGATGGTGAACTAGTTTGTATAAATAACTGCAAAGAGTGCTACTATATTTTAAATGATAATAAGCCTGTTAATATAGCTTTGCCTTTAAGATTAAATGTTAATAATGAGTATATTTTAGATAGAAATGACAATCCTACTAAAATTGAATTGGGTAGATTTAACGATAAAAAGGTATCTTTAAGAATTCGCCACTATAAAAATGGCTCAATTTCTCAAGTAATTTTAGATTTAGGAGATAAGGTTATTTTTATCCCTTCATACTTTGGGGAAGGAAAAGAGTTTAACTCAATTAGCGAAGCTGTTGATTGGTGGGTAAAAGATAGCCAAAATAACCTAAAAAGCAGAGGAGATTGGTATTGAAAAAGGCATTTACAATTATTGAGATTATTGTCTCTGTAGTAATTATTGCTATTGTTACGCTAACTTTAGCAAAAATTAATAGACAAAATGCAAATATGGTAGATTATGTAACTACAAGATTACAAAATGAGCTAAGCAATACGCTATTTTTAACAAACGAAGCATTTAAATACGATAAAAGCCAAAAAGATGCCTATACACTGCTAAGGGGTATAAAAATAAGAGATGAAGAGGCAAAAGCGTATCTAAAAAAGCTAAAAAGAAAAATCTATATTAAAAATGATATTCCAACAGCTAAGATGATTGTGCCTATTAAATTGCACGCAATTATGCTAAAGAGCGAGTTCTCTACAAGATACTATAGATTAGAGCCATAACCTCCTAATAAAAATCTTTTAAATTTCATATTGTCAGACTAAATTTCATATTGTCATATTATCCATAATATCGAAACTTTGGTGTTAAAATTGTAACAGCTAAATTATGGAGAAGATTATGAATAGAGTATTAAGCCTATCGCTTATAGTCTCAACAATATTTATGACAACTGGGTGTAATCCATTTGACAATAACGATACAGATGTATCTAATAGCGAGATTAAACAAAAAGATAGCACCCAAATTGAAAAAGATTTTAAAGTTACTGAAGGTACTAGTAATATAGTATTAACACCATATGAAAATGCAGTTTATATAAAAATAATAGATGGCTTAGATTCTGATAAATTTAAAGTTTTAGGAAAAAATATTATTTTAAACTTTAAGCCAGATTACAAAAACCCTCAAGATAGCAATAAAGATAATATTTATGAGGTTAAATTGTATGTTGTAGATAAAAGCAATAGCGATTATATTATTTTGCTTAAAGTTAAGATTTTAGAAGATGGTGCTAGCCCAAATGATAATAATGTAACAATTGCTAGAGATTTAGATAACGACTATATTCCAGATAATATAGAAAAGTTGCTAGGAAAAGATATATCTAAAAGCGATGAAAATAGCAATGGAATATTAGATGGACTAGAGGGAGACCCTCTATTTAATAAACAGTGGTATATTAAATCTGATGGTACTCCTACAAACCCTAGTGGAGTTAGTTCTGTTGTAGGTAATGATTTAAATTTACTTGATGTTTATAAGCAATATATGGGCTATAATGGTGGTAATCCTATTATTATTCAAATTGTTGATAGCGGTATAGATATTGAGCATGAAGATTTAAAAGATAATATAGATTTAAGCAGGTCTTTAAATAATAATCAACAAGGCGAACCAACTCCAGGAGGGTTTTTTAAGCCTCATGGAACAATGCTTGCGGGAATTGCAAGTGCAAGAGCATTTAATAATAAAGGTATTAGAGGAGTAGCTCCATTTGCAAAAATTGCAGGGAGTAATTGGCTAGTAGATCAATCTTTAGATGGATTAGATGCGGCTTGGCTAAGCGGTAGTGGAGCAAATGAGATAGCAGTATCAAATAATAGCTGGGGTAGATATTATACAATAGATACTTTTTATGAAGATATTTTAGAGAGCGGTACAAAAAATCTAAGAGGCGGTAAAGGCAGAATCTATGTATTTGCTAGCGGAAATGCAAGAGCCTATAATGCAGACGCAAACACTCAATATATCCTAAATAATCAATATCCTATTGTTGTTGGGGCAATTGATGCTAATAATAAAGTTGCAAGTTATTCAACTCCAGGTGCAAACCTTTGGATTACAGCATATGGAGGTTCAGCAAGCTTTGATAGCGGTCCAACAATTGCAACAACATACCTAAGCGGTGAGTCTCAAAATACTTGGAGCGAAGATATAAGCAAAAATTATACATATGCAATGGCTGGTTCAAGTGCCGCCGCACCAATGGTTAGTGCTTCTATTGCTCTAATTTTAGAAGCTTGTCCAAATTTAACATGGAGAGATGTTAAATATATCTTAGCAAAAAGTGCAAAAAAGGTAGATAGTACCAATAGTGGCTGGATAACAAATGCTGAAGGTTTTAATTTTAGTAGAGATTATGGATTTGGTTTAATTGATACTAAAAAAGCTATAGATATTTGTAAAAATAACTATAAAAATTTACCTAGCGAACTTGAGGTAAATATAGTTAAAAGTATGGGAGATATGCAAATAGAGGGTACCAAAGAGTTTAGTTTAAATGTTGAGACAAATGTAAAAATAGAGTGGGTTGAAGCTATAATAGATTTAGACTCAACAAATGCAAGCGATTATGATATATTCTTAATTAGCCCAAGCGGTACTAAAATTAAACTTTTAAATCACGATACAAAAATAGGTGCGGCATTTATTCCAGATACAAATTGGATGAAAGGCGGATTTAGATTATCTACAGGTGCATTTTTAGATGAAGATAGCATTGGTGAGTGGAAATTACAAATAGTTGATACAAAATCAAATAGCGCAACTCTAAAGAGTTTAGAATTAAAAATATATGGCCATTAGGAGTGAGTTATGAAAAATATTGCAATATTAACATTTTTATTAATTAGTTATAGTTATAGTGAAGTTATTACAATTATAGATAATGGAATTGAGAGAAAAATATATGTAGCTTCAAAAAACGACCCAAGAAGTGTTATTAAAGAAAAAGGTATAATAATTTCATTTAAATCTAAAGATGTAAATATTAACGATTTCGCATCAGAATATAAACTTAGATTAAAAAAGAGATTAAGCGCAGGATACTATATTTTTATAAATAACTCAAAATATAGCGATGTTGATTTAATATCAAAAATCTATAAAGAAAAGAGCGATATTGTAAAAACAATCCGCCCAAATTGGGGCTTAGGAATGATGCCTAGATAGGTAAAAGTTTATCTATTGTTACTAAAAAGCTTTAAGCTATAAGTACTAAGCATTAAGCAATAAGTATTAAGAACTAAGCACTAAGCTATCCTTAACCCTTAACTCTCAACACTTACATTATCTACACTCCCAA
>CAZCOI010000042.1:0-13966 GCA_964500335.1 uncultured Nitratifractor sp. | reverse complement strand
ACCTGCCTCAATTGCCTCCTCTACACCATATTCAATTAGAGGTTTAGTAAGTATTGGAAACATCTCTTTTGGTATCGCTTTAGATGCTGGCAAAAACCTTGTTCCATACCCAGCAACTGGAAAGAGGCACTTTTTAATCATTTTATCTCCATTATAATAGACTTTTTGCCTGCTTAATTAAACTATTTATAGCACTCTCATACTCTTTAGCAAGCTCTTTATCTTTAGATTCAAATCTTGTTACTAAAATTGGTGTTGTATTGCTTGCACGCACCAATCCCCAGCCATTTTCAAAATTTATCCTAACACCATCTACATCAATTATATTTACAATTTTTGGAAAATCTTGTGGAGGATTTATTAAAAGCTCTCTAATTTTATCTATTAATTTAAACTTCTCTTCATCAGTAGTTTTTACTTTAATCTCTTCGGTAGAGTAGACATTTGGCAAGGCATCTATCTCTTTATCAAAATCAATTCCTTCTTTTATTAGCTCTAAAGCTCTAAGTGTCGCATATATAGCATCATCGTATCCAAAGTATCTATGTTTAAAGAAAATATGTCCACTAACCTCACAAGCTAAATGTGCATTTGTCTCTTTCATTTTTACTTTTAAATTTGAGTGTCCAGTTTTATACATAATTGCTTTAGCTCCACGGCACTCTAACTCATCATACATAACTTGAGAGCATTTAACTTCTCCAATAACTATAGGCTCCTTTATACCCATAGCAAAAAGTAGCGCCATCTGATCGCCTTTAATATTATGCTTTTTGGTTAAAATTGCAATTCTATCACCATCTCCATCATATGCAATTCCTAAATCACCATCTTTACTTAAAGCCTCTTTTAAATCTTTTAAATTCTCTTCCACACTTGGGTCTGGATGGTGGTTTGGAAAAGTCCCATCTGGTTTACAATAAAGACCTTTATAATTTAGCTTTAATCTTTTAAAAATATCTTCTACTACAACTCCAGCCACTCCATTTCCACAATCTAGCACTATCTTCTTATCCAAAGCTTCTAAAGCACTAAACTCTTTAACCATAAACTCTATATATGCGCTATTTACATCTATAGGAGTTGCATTTATATTATCTTTAATCTCTAAATCCCAATGCTCTTTACACTCTCTTCCTAGAGCATAGATATCCTCTCCAAAAAAAGGAGCTTTATTAATTGTAATTTTAAAGCCATTATACTCAGGCGGATTATGAGAGCCTGTAATCATAATAGATGCATCTACCTCATCATCACAAAGCTCTTTATTAAACAAACTCAAAGGCTGATAGTTGCTAAAATAATTTACCGGTGTTGCAGTTAGCCCCATATCATAAACCTCACACCCGCTACTATTTAATCCCGAAGTTAGCCACTCTTTTAGCTTAGGTGAGTGAAGTCTTGCATCATATCCAATTGCAACTCTTTTTTTACCACCTACTCTTTTTCCTAAAAAGTGTCCTATTAATTTAACGCTTTTTTGATTTAAATCTTCTTGATATATCCCTCTTATATCATACTCTCTAAAGATAGTGCTTTTAAACTCCATATTAACCCTTAAATATTATAAAATTCTCTATACCACTTAACAAACTCTTTTATCCCTTTTTTTAGGGGAGTTGTTGGCTTGTAATTAAAATCTTTAATCAAGCCACTTACATCAGCATATGTCGATTCTACATCACCTTTTTGCAAAGGCAGAAACTCTTTCTTTGCAATTATACCTAACTCTTCTTCTAAAATATTTATAAATTGCATTAAAGATGTAGGTTTATTACTGCCAATATTATATATCTTATAAGGTGCCAATGAACTTGAGATATCTGGCTCTATTGGATTCCAATCTAAATTTGGCTTTGCTGGATTGTAAATAACCTTTATAATACCATCTACTATATCATCAATATATGTAAAATCTCTACTCATATTGCCATTATTAAAGACCTTTATTGCTCTATTATTTAAAATAGCATCACTAAATAGCATAGGTGCCATATCTGGGCGCCCCCAAGGTCCATAAACAGTAAAAAATCTAAGTCCTGTAGTTGATATTCCAAAAAGATGGCTATATGTATGAGCCATCATCTCATTACTCTTTTTAGTAGCCGCATAAAGGCTTACTTGATGCTCTGTTTTATCTGTTGTTTTAAAAGGCTGAGATTTATTTAGCCCATAAACAGATGAACTTGATGCATAACAAAGATTTTTAACGCTATTTTCTCTGCAACCTTCTAAAATATTTAAAAACCCGACTAAATTGCTTTGTGCATAGACATGAGGATTTTGCAAAGAGTATCTAACTCCAGCTTGAGCCGCTAAGTGACAAACAGCATCAAAGTGTTCATTTTTAAAAAGATTACTTACTGCCTCTTTATCGCTAATATCAATTTTATAAAACTTATGCTTAGAAAATAATTTTGAATTATAGATATGTAATTTCGAATTATTTTTTTTTATCTCTTCTTTTTTGATTCCAAGTTCTTTAAGTCTTCCATATTTTAAATTTATATCATAATAGTCATTTATATTATCAACTCCAACCACCTCATGGTTATTTTCTAAAAGCCTTTTTGCTGTATGGTAGCCTATAAATCCTGCACTTCCAGTTACAAGGATTTTCATAGGGAAACCTTTATAATGTTTAATGTTAAATTTTGAATTTTAAATTGTATCATCTATTTATTTCCTTGACTAGACTTTACAATACTTGTTAGTAGTTTTAATATTTCTTGAATATCATTTACCAAACTTTTTGTATGCATCTCATCTATATTTAAATATGAAGTACCACTTTTTAGAAGTTGTTTAGATAATACATACTCTTTTTTATTCTCACAAAGATACTTATAAAGCTTCACAACTCTAACAGCAAATTTAAATGATTTATCTAAAATTATATTATCTTTCATATATTCCCTAATTTAAAATTAAACATTTAAAATTTATAATTATTAAGAGTCACTATTAAATATATCTCTAGTAAAGACTTTATCTTTTACATCTCCTAAAGCCTCTTCCAATCTATTAGCTACAATTACATCAGATATCTTTTTAAACTCATCTAAATCTTTAATTACTCTTGAGCCAAAGAAATGAGTATCTTTAAGTACTGGCTCATAAACAACTACCTCTACACCTTTAGCTTTTACTCTTTTCATAATGCCTTGAATTGCTGAGCTTCTAAAGTTATCGCTTCCACTCTTCATAACAAGCCGATAAATCCCTACAATTTTACTTTGAGGCTCATCACCTAAAAGTTTAATTATACTATTTGCAATAACATCTTTCCTTGTAGAGTTTGCATTTACAATTGCTTCTATTAAGTTTGATGGAACATTTTTATAGTTTGCTAATAACTGTTTTGTATCTTTTGGTAAGCAATAACCCCCATATCCAAAGCTAGGGTTATTATAGTGCATACCAATTCTTGGGTCTAACCCAACACCTTTAATAATATCTTGAGTATCTAAATTGTGCTCCATACAATAACTATCAAGCTCATTAAAATATGCTACTCTCATAGCAAGGTATGTATTTGCAAATAGCTTTATAGCCTCAGCTTCTGTTGAGTTTGTAAAAAGTACAGGCACATCCTCTTTAAGAGCGCCCTCTTTTAGTAAAGAGGCAAAAAGCTCTGCTCTTTTACTCTTTTCGCCTACAATTATTCTACTTGGATATAAGTTATCATATAGTGCTTTTCCCTCTCTTAAAAACTCAGGAGAAAAGATTATATTATCTGTATTAAAGCGCTCTTTTACAGATTTGGTATAGCCTACAGGAACAGTAGATTTTATAACCATTACAGCATCTGGATTAATCTCTAATACATCTTTTATAACACTTTCTATACTTTTTGTATTAAAGTAGTTTGTCTCTACATCATAATCTGTTGGAGTTGCAATTATAATAAATTTGGCATCTTTATAAGCTTCATTTTTATCTAATGTAGCTCTAAAAGAATTTTTAATTGCTTTTGGCAGATACTCTTCTATCTCTTTATCTTCAATAGGAGAGATTCCTTTATTTATTAGCTCCACTTTATTTGGTACAATATCAAGAGCTACTACCTCATTATTTTGGGCTAAAAGCAAGCCATTTGATAAGCCTACATATCCTGTTCCTACTACTGCTATTTTCATCTATAATAACCTTAAAAAAAGATAATGTTATTATACATAAAAAAGCTATATTAATCGAAATATTTGCTTCTTTTAATAAAATCTTTCTCTTTTAGCTCTTTTATTCTTTCTACTAAATATAGCCTATTTTCAATACAATCTTGCGTAGAAAAAAGTATATCGTAAGCCTCTTTTAACAAAGATGCAGACATCATAAAGTTCTCTACACCCTCAATTAATGCATACACATAATCACACCCATACTCTTTTGTATTACTTTTATATAACTTTTTATATAGCTTTATAACCTCTTTATAGTATCTTTTGCCAAGCTCTCTACTCTTTGGACTTCTTGCATAATATTTAGCTAAAGATTCAAGCCTTTTAGCAACTTTTGGAATATCTTCAAGATTTATAACATTATGTAAATTTAAACTGCTATATTTAAGCGATGCATTTGAGGCTTTATGCCAATTTAAAACCTCTCTTGAACGCTTAACAAAATCTTTAAACTCCTTTAAGGCTTCTATACCTTTATCATATTTAATTGCTAGCTTATACTCTTTTGAAGCCTCATCGAAATCTTCTAAAATCTCATAAATTAGCCCTTTTACTATATGTATCTCCTTTAGCTTATTTGGAGCAATATTTTTTGGTGTTCTATTTAGATAGTCAAGCGCTTCATATGCACTATCTTCTACATCTTCATCTAAAATGCTTTTAGCAATTTTTATATATCCATTATCATACTCAATAGCTTTTTTCTTAATATAAAGATAGAGTAGTTTATCTCTTATCTCATGCTTTTTTTCAATATCATCTGTTTCTTCTAAATTTTTCTCTTGGCGAGCAATCTCTAAATCTAATTTAGTTTTATAATCTATTAGATTATTGCTAATATTGCTCTCTTCTTTTTTTGAAAATATAGAAAATTGATTACGAGTTGATTTTAATAATTTATTATAATTTCTTAGTATATATTTCAACATCTTTCCCTCAACCAAATATTAATAGTACCATTTTACCGTACTTTTTAATTAAAAGTGCTGAAAAATTTCATTAATACGACATTTTTTTTACATTTTATAAAGCATAGGGAGTCTTTATAATCTATATATAGGGCATCTGTGGGATTTTTAAAAAAATTAAAAATTTTTAATTATTATATACCCATTTTATGGATATTTTGTTTAAAAATTAAATTTTTTGCCATATTTAATTGTAAAATTATACTTTTCCCATGCTCTATATATAGCTAATGATAGCATACAAAAAGCAATTAACAATAAAAAGCTTCCAAAATAAAATAAAATTTTAAACTTTAAAGCAGTTAAAAGTATAACCTCAGCAGAAAGAAAAAACCAAAAATTTACCTTAGCATATTTAGCACTCACCACCTCATGCATCATAGGAGCATCAAAATATCCTTTGGCATTTAGGTGAAACCAAACTAAAAATGGAATAATCTTATAACTCATTGCAAAGATAATGCTTAATGCAAAAGAGCTAAAGAGTATTGCTAAAAAAAGAGCAGAAAAATTAAAAAAGTAAAATAGAGCAAATAGAGCTAAAGATGCCATACCATTAACCCAAAACCAAATAGAAGCATCATTAACAGGTCGCTTTTTTTGTTTAATTTTAATAATAGTAACTACCGCATTAAAAGAGATTAAAGCTACTGCAAAAAAAGAAAAAAGTGTAGATATTTTAAATCCTAAAAGCTCTAAAATTGCATAAATTAATAAAAGCAGAAAAATTAAAATTGTTATATATTTAGCATATTTTTGATTATATTTAGGCGTAACATAAAACATCTCAATAACCTGAAAAGCTACTGCAATTATTAATATTGCAATCCATCCAAAAAGGGCAAAATGAAAATGAATATTTCTAAACTCAATATATTTGATATCTATATTAAATCCAGCTCTAGCAGTTAGCATAAATATACCTAAAACTACAGCAATTACAAAACTTATAATAGCTATTAACATTCCCCTAGATGAATTTGAATGATTAATTTTGCTTAATCTTCTTATCATAACAAAAGCTGAACTTAATATTGCAATAGCTAAAAAAATTGCCGCAAATATATATAGTGCGCTATTGCCATTAATAAAAGCTGTTATTAAAAATATAACTCCAACTAATAGTGTATAAGTTACTCTTATACTAAAATCTACAGGTGCTTTTATATGTACACCGCAAAGTACTGGCATCATCTGAAATAGTGCACCTAACATAAAAGATGCCATCACCCCTAAAGTTAAAGTATGAATTAGCGCTAAAGTTGTAGAAGCATATATATTATTTAAATCATTATGCCAAAAAAATAGCATAAAAGAAGCTACTACTCCAAATATTGAGCCAACTAAAAAAAATCTTAAAACTACCTCAATTGGCGGAGCTTGATCTAGTGATAAACCACTATTATTAAACATTATAATCCTTTAGCAAAACTATTCTATCTCATTTAGAGATTTTAAAAAATTATCTAATGTTATATCTTTATTTGGTGAAATTAATATATGCCAAAAACTATAGTTCTTTTTTGATATAAAGTTTAAGTTGTGTTCGCTTGCAAGAGCTAGTAAAGGTACTGGCTCTTTTCTATGAAGCATATAAAAATAGCTATTGTCATCTAACTTTTTTAAATTATCTATTGCTATCTCAAGTGGAAGTGGATGCTCAAGCTCCCTTGCATCTAAGAAAAACTCTCTCAAAGTTTTATCTCCTCCATTTTATTAATAAGCTCTTGAGATTTAGCGCTATCTACAACCCTGTCAGCCATTGCATATAGCATCTGTTCTTCTTTCATATTGTGCTGTTGCAAAAGTATCATCATAGATTCAGCTAAAGATAAGTATGCATCTTTATCTTTATTTTCAATTGCTTCAGCCATTTTGCCCATTAATCCTCTAACTTGGTCATGCTCATACTTCATAACCATTGTAGGGCCATCCGCACTTCCTGTTAGCTCCTCAAACATTGGGAAGAACTCCTCCTCTTCCTTTTTAAAATGAAGCAGTGTCTCATCAGCAAAGTTTAAAAACTCCTCTTTTGCTAAATCAAAATCTCCCTTTGCCGCCGCACTCTCTGCTCTTGCAAAAATATCATCACATACTCTATGCTCATTTGTTAAATAGCTAGATATACTCATTAACTCTCCTTATTAATAATTTGTGCAATCAAGTTCCATTTATCTGTATTTAAAAGCATATACTCTACTCTACTTTGCCAAAGCTCTTTAAACTCAAGCTCCTCTTCTTTAGTAGCTAGAGCTTGTAAAGATTTTTGCATAAGCTCTTTCATCTTTGGATTGGCTGGAACTTTTGATGTATCTAAATTTAGCGTAACACTTTTATTGTTATCAACTCTTCTAAATCTAATTAGTCCATTAACATCACTATTATTAAAAGTCAATAAATCTCTTTTATTAAATTTTCCTCCAATTCCTACAAAACCGCCATTATCACTAGCACCGCAAATATATCCCGCAACTGCTCCAATAACGCCAATTACACCGCTCTCTTTTGGCTCTTTTAACTCAACTCTAATAGCCCCTCTTAGAGGCATTTCATCTTTAAAAAGCTCATTTAATGCAACTTTTGTAATAATATAAGAGCCCGCAACTGTTGGGCAAGAGTGACTTGCTAACTTTACACAATCTAAATAGTTTATCTTTATAATTCCATTATCAGTAGCACCTAAAAAATTTGAGAGCTCATCTTTTAGTATAAATGGCTCAACTTTATCATAAAATAGAGGATATTTCATTATTTACCTTTTATCAATTTGATAGATTTTATCAAATTTGCAACATTAATTTAATGATTTATATCAAAAACTTATAAAACACAGCTAAAATTGTGTAATATATCACCAAACAAAAAGTATAGGTATTAAAATGAGCAGAGCAATTTTACTTTTAAATATGGGCGGTCCAAGTTCAATAAAAGAGGTTGAACTATTTTTAAAAAATATGTTTAAAGACCCAAATATCTTACAAATAAACCCAATTTTAAGGAAATTTATAGGCTCAATAATAGTAAAAAAAAGAGTTAAAGAGGCTGAAGAAAATTATGAACAAATTGGTGGCAAATCTCCACTACTTGAGATTACAAACAGTTTAGCAAAAAAGGTATCTAACCTTACAAATACTCCTGCTTATCCTGTTATGCGATATGTTCCACCTTTTGCAACAGAGGTTTTATCAAACCTAAAGAGAGAAAATATAGATGAGCTAATTTTATTTTCTATGTATCCTCACTACTCTACCACAACTACAAAATCATCAATTGATGATATTAAAGATGTATGTAAAAAGATTAACTACAATCCTAAAATTAAGATTATAGAGAGCTACTATCAAAATAGTGAGTATATTAAAATTCAAGCATCTTTAATTAAAGATGCAATTAAAGATAAAAATCCAAAAGATTTAAAATTAATAATCTCAGCTCACGGATTGCCTCAAAAAATCATTAAAAAAGGAGACCCTTACGAAGAGCAGATAAATATTAATAAAAATCTTTTGCAAAAAGAGCTACAAAATATAAATCTTAATTTTAAAGAGGTTACTTTAGCATATCAATCAAAAGTTGGCAATAGCGCATGGCTTGAACCAAATTTAGTTGATATTTTAAGAAACCCTACAAACTTAAATGTAGTAATCTTTCCTATCTCTTTTACAATTGATAACTCTGAGACTATATTTGAGCTAGATATTGAGCACAAAGAGATAGCACAAAAAATTGGTTATACGTATTATAAAGTTGTATCTTGTCCAAATGATAGTGACAAATTTGCTAAATTTATAGCAAGTAGTATCTAAATTCTTATACTAAAGCTATATTTTAGCCCTTTATAATTTAGCCTATTAAATGATACTTTTTTATACTTTTTACTCTTTTTAACATATTTTTTATAATGAGCTCTTTTATATTTTATACTCTTTGCTGTTCTTAATATTGACTCTAACTTTTTTATCTCTCTTAATTTTTTTAGTTTTGTATATTTGCTATATTTTAAAGAGTATTTAATATCTCTTTCTTCTCTTTTTATTTTTCTTAAAATTCTATTTAGCCTTTTATGAGTAAATTTTGCATAGTATCTAATAAGTTTTCTTCTTTTAGATATATATCTTTTTTTACTTTTAGAAGCTCTTTTAGCTAATTTATAAACTTTATGTTTTCTTTTTGCTAAAGCTATATAATCTATAAATCCTTTGCCACTTCTAGCTACCCATTTTGGTGCTTTCCCTTTTATGATTACTCTTGTACCAATATTTGCCCACTTAAAAAGCTTTTTTGCAAACTCTTTTTTTAATCTAATGCATCCATGTGAGGCTGGTCTATTTGGTGTATAGCCAGCATGCAAAGCCACTCCGCTCCAAGTTAAACGCAACATATAAGGCATTTTAGCTCCGCCTGATGGCTCAGGGTACTTATTTGAGATATGCTCCTTCTCTTTTTGTAATACTCTATACCTTCCAATAGGTGTTTCAAACCTCTTTTTACCAGAAGATATCCACCCTTTATAAATTAGCCTATCTCCCTCATATGCATAAGCTTCTTGTTTTGTTAAATCAACAACAATTTTTTTCTCTCCGCCAAAAGCAATTAATGTAAAACTAAATAACAAAATAACAATTTTAATTAACTCTTTCATATCATATCCTAAACTAATTTTATATACTATATCAGAATATACTATTTTTATAAAAAATAAATTTCATATTGTTATTTAATAAAATAGTACGATTTAATAAAATTATAATTTAAAATACAATTTAAAATGCTACTTAATTAACAAAAATTTATTGCTTATTTAGTGTATAATTTAAAAAAAGGAGATAATAATGATAGAATTTTTAAAAAATATTATGGATTGGGCATTACAAAAAGAGGAAGAGCTTGCCAAAAAATGCCAAATTGACCCAAAGGAGATAGATGAGCAGATTCATAAAGTTTTAGAAAAAAAGTTTGAACTTAGTGCCAAATATGAAGAGGAGTTAGCAAAAATTAATAAATTGCTAGAAAAATTAGAAAAGATTAAAAAAGAAGCATCATCTTGTAATAAGGAGTAGTCAATGAAACCTGAAGAGAAAGAGTTATTGAAATTAAAAGATGACATTAAAAGTGATTTAGAAGAGCTTTTTAAAAGGTACTTAAAAGTTTTTGATTGGGACATTCCAGAAGCAAATGATAATGAAGCATCTAAATTGATTTTAAATGTTATGAAAGAGGCTATTTATAAGTTAGATGAAGATATTAAATCTGGTAAATTTTCTAACTTTTAATTAAATGAAAAAGAGTCTTGGTTTAAAAGAGCTAATTGCTATTGCAGTTGGCGGAATGGTCGGAGGAGGCATATTTACAATTTTAGGAATATCTGTCTCTATGGTTGGGACTTTAGCGCCATTTGCAATTGCATTAGGAGGAGTAACTGCTTTTTTTGCAACATATGCATATGTTAAGCTTGGTATCTACTATAAAGATGAGGGTGCAACATATGCTTTTTTTAAAAGAACTTTTAAAAATTCTCATTTAGCTGCATCTTTTATTGGTTGGTACACAATTTTTGGCTATATATCTACACTTGCATTATACTCTTATACATTTTCAGCCTATATATTAAGCGGAGGTGCGTATGCTCAAAATGAGCTAATTAGAAAAGGGGTTGCAATATCAATTATCTGGCTATTTGGTTTTATAAATCTTTGGAGCGTAAAAGGTATGGGTAAAATTGAAGATATTTTAGTCTATGCTAAGCTTACAATTTTATTAATTATCTCTATGATGCTAATATATAGTACCGATACAAACTTTTATCAATTTACAAAAGAGCTCTCTAAAGATTTAGCTAATAGTTCAATATTTCAGATTTTAAGTGTTGCTTCTATTACTTTTGTAGCATATGAAGGATTTCAGTTAGTAATTAATGGTGTTAATGATATGGAAAATCCAGAACTTAATATTCCAAGAGCTATATATAGTGCTGTAGTAATTGTTGCAACTATCTATTTTATAATTGCTCTTTCAGCAATTCTTAGTATTCCTAGTAGTGATTTAATTGCAAATAAAGAGTATGCATTAGCTGTTGGAGCAAAAGATATTATGGGAGATTTTGGAGAAGATTTAGTGATAATTGGAGCTATTTTAGCTACATCTTCAGCAATTAGCGGAACTTTATATGGCTCTTCAAGACAGATGGCTAGAATTGCAGATGATGGCTACTTGCCAAAACTGCTAACAAAAAGAAGAGGAACAATCCCAACAAATGCTATTATAGCAATGGCTTTAACTGCTAGTTTGCTAATTGTTGCAGGAGGTTTAAGAGTAATTTTAGAGTTTGGAAGCATTACATTTTTGTTAGTCTCTCTCTTAATGGCAATAGCAAATTATAAAATTAAAGATAAAACAAACTCATCTAGCCTAATGGGCATTTTGACAATTTTAGGATTGAGTGTTGGCTCTATTTTAATATTAATTTATGAATACAAAACAAATATCAAACAGTTAATTTTTATAGTTACTCTATATATAATATTGAGTATTGGAGCATTTTTATATGCTAAATTTTTAAAAAGTTAGCTCTTTTTATCTTTTAATTTTTTTAATACATCA
This sequence comes from uncultured Nitratifractor sp., assembly GCA_964500335.1. GTDB lineage: Bacteria > Campylobacterota > Campylobacteria > Campylobacterales > Sulfurovaceae > JAADEQ01. The sequence continues at coordinate 2,220 of CAZCOI010000042.1, read as the reverse complement.
CCTCTTTTAATATCAAAAGCTAATAGAGAGAAATATTCAACAAATACAACAATAATACCTGTTGCAACTACAACATTATAATCAAATGTAGTCTCTAAAGCTAAAACAACAGCAGTTAAAGGAAGCTTCATTATAACTCCCATAAATACAGATGCTCCAATAGCCGCAAAGTAAAATGGCTCTATATCAAGAGATGTATAAGATATTAAAAGCTCTGCATAGCTATATCCTGTTAAAGCACCAATACTCATAAGAGGCAAAAATATCCCTCCAATTGCATTTGAATAGATTGAGATTGTTGTATTTATTATTCTTAAAATTAAAATTAAAAATATCACAGATAACTCAATCTTTTTTTGTGAATTTATTAAATTTAAAACAAGTTCATGACCACTAAATGAAGCCTGAGGAGCTATAGTTAAAATTGTACCAACTATAACTCCTCCAACAAAAGCAAATATATATCTTCTATATTTTTGAGATAAGTTTCTAATAATCTTAAAATCTATAAAACTTAAAACTTTTCTTTTTAAAAATAGATAAAAGTATATAAAAAATGTAATATATGGCAAAAATAGGATATAACCTACTAAATGGCTTAAAACAAATGCTTTACCCTTAGAGTGTAAAAATATTATTGGCTCAAGAAATGATATTGTTACTAAAAATGCAATAAATGAGGCTAATATTAGATATCCAATATACTTTTTTAAAAATTGATAAGCAATATTTTCAACCGCAAATGCAACTCCTGTAAGAGGCGATACAAATATAGCCGCAATTCCAGCACTTGCCCCAACGCTAATCATCATTTTTATCAATATTGTTGGCAATTTAAATATTTTATGAATATGATAAGCAATCATAGCGCCAATTCCAGCGCTTGGTCCTTCTGTTCCTACACTAAAGCCGCTTGAGAGTGAGAGAGTAGAAGCGATAATCTTCCAAAAAAGAGTTTTTATTTTAAAAGTAATCTTATTTTGTGTAATAGAATCAGCAATCTCACTTACACCATACTCTTGAATATGTTTATCTTTTGAGATTAAATAGTTTACTAAAAATATAGCTGTAATTGGAACTAAGTATAAATACCATATTGGTAAATTAGGAATAGTATTTAATGGATTTCCTTGAAAAAATAGATAAGTAAAAAAAGTTATTAGCAGGCTATAAAATGTGATAAAAAAACCACTAATAATACCAGTTAAAAGTGTTGCTATAATTAATTTTGATGCCATACTAAAACTTTTGATTTTTTAATTAATTGTAACTAGATTTTTTTAAAAAAGAGAAGTTAGAGATTTATTTTTAACTATTTTACACACTCTTTTTTAACAAAGATAAAATATTTAACTGCTAAATATAAAACTATTAAAATTGATATTCCAGCAAAAATAGATAATACTATTTTACTTTTTATTAAAGAGTATATTAAAATAGATGTTACAAAAATTAATAAAATTCTATCTACATATTTTTCATACATAACTTCTAACTCCCCATATATTGTTTTTTTATTTTATGATAACATTTTTTCGCTTTATTTTAATTTATTCTTTTTTATTTAATAAATAAAATGTGATTTTTGTGTATCTATCTGTTCTGTTTTAATTTTGTCACAATTTTTAGTTAAAATATGAAAAAGGAGGCTATTATGAAAAATTTTATTAAATTAACAACTTTTGCTATTTTTTTAACTTCGTGTGCAAATAATCAACCTAGCAACACTATAAAACCAACTCAAGAGATTTACAATATAAGCAATCAAGGAACAATATGCGTCGAAAAAATTGCTCCAAAAAGATTAAAGTTTACATATTTTCCTTTAAATAAGATATGTGTTCCATCTAGCAATTATAAAATTAATATTAGTGATATAGAAGTAACACCTGCAGGGGTTGCTTATAAAGTTAGAACCTTTACTAACTATATAAAATATAATAACTCAATTGCCACAACAGATTGTGGTAATGCAGGGCAAAAAGAAGATATAGTACCAATTTTGGGTATTGGTAATATCTCTATTATGTGGGGTTATGTATTAGCAGGCAAATTTTCAAATAGAGTTGGCGATATAACCTGTTTTCGCAAAACTAAAAATAATACTTATATAGATACTCAATTTATAAAAGAGTATAAATACTTTAAAAATATGCAAAAATCTAAATAAGAGAGCTTTTACTCTCTTAATTTCAGCACTTGTATATAAGAAATTTAATA
>CAZCOI010000041.1:0-13722 GCA_964500335.1 uncultured Nitratifractor sp. | reverse complement strand
TGTATTGGTTATTGGTGTATTGGTTATTGGTTATTGGTTTCTAGTTTTTGGTTCTTAGTAAGGTAGAAGGTAGAAGGGAGAAGGGAGAAGGGAGAAGGATTTAGAGTTAAGGGTTCAGAGTTAAGGATTTAGTGGTAGTGTATTGGTTTTTGGTTTTTAGTTTTTAGTAAGGGAGAAGGTAGAAGGGTTTAGGGTTAAGGATTAAGGATAGCTTAATGCTTAATACTTATTGCTTAGTTCTTAATACTTAGCTCTTAATACTTACTGCTTAGTTCTTAGTGCTTATTGCTTAGCTCTTAACTCTTAATGCTTAATACTTCACTCTTCCCCATATTTTAAGTTTTTAACGGCTTTTGTTAAGTCTTCTTGTCTCATAAAATGCTCCCCCACTAAAAAGGCGTCGGCTCCAACTTTACTTAACTCTTTAACAGTTTCGTGGTCGTTAATTCCGCTCTCGGCTACAATAATTTTAGAATTTGGAATTAAAGGAATCAATTTATGGCAAAGTTGCATATCCATTTTAAAAGTCTCTAAGTCTCTATGGTTAATCCCTATAATATTTGCTCCTGCAAAGATAGCTTTTACTAAATCTTTTTTATCGTGAATCTCGACTAAAACTTCTAAACCCAAATGGTGAGCATAATTTATTAACTCTTTTAACTCTTTTCTGCTAAGCGCTTTTGCAATTAATAAAATAAAATCGGCTCCATAAACCAAAGCTTCTAAAATTTGGTATTTATCTATTATAAAATCTTTTCTTAAAATTGGAATAGAGACATATCTTCTAACCATTCCAAGATACTCTTTATCGCCTTTAAAGTAGTGAGGCTCAGTTAGTATCGAAAGTGCGTCGGCTCCTCCTTTTTCGTAAGCTTGTCCTATGCTTAGTGGGTCGAAATCTTCTCTTATAACTCCTTTTGAGGGGCTTGCTTTTTTAATTTCGGCAATTATTCTATAGGGATTCTCTTTAGTCGCTTTTAGAGCTTTATGAACATCTTTTGGCAAAAAAGGGTTAAATGCAAGAGACCTTCCAAGCCACTCTTCGGGGTACTCTTTTTTTCTTTTTTCTAAATCGGCTTTTGTCTTTTTTATAATTTCGTCTAAAATATTTGCCACTACTTCTCCTTACACTTTTGAATAATATTGTTGTGTTTAATTATTTCATCCTCTGTAATTTGAGTGCCTTCTATATTTTTTATTTTTTGCATTATTTTTTTAGCCTCATTACACTTTTTTAATTTATAATAGCCCCATGCTAAAGAGTCTAAATAGTATATATTTTGAGGCTCTTTTTTTAGTGCTTTTTTAACTAGATTTATACCTTTTTTTATATCTTTATCGTAATCTATTAAAGTATAGCCATAGTAGTTATAATATGTTGGACTTTTTGCCCCCTCTTTTATAGCTTTTTGAAAAAGAGCAAAAACTCTATTTAATACTCTATTATCTACAGCTTTTAATTTATTTGCAATCTCAAAAGTTAAAATTGCTTTTTCAGCTAGCCATTTAGGCTTTTTAGTCTCATTATATAAGCGATATAAAAGCTTATAAGCATCAACTGTTTTACCTTTTGAGAGATATAGTTCATAGAGTAGTTTATCATCATAATGGGTCTTTTCTAAAAGCTTAATAATTGAGTCGTAATCTTTATTAAATAGATAAAGACTAATAATTTGTTTTAGATACTGTTTATCATTAGTTAGCTGATATAGCTTATTAAAGGCATAAATCGCTTTTTTTGTATCTTTTTTGAAGTTAATAAGCCCTACATATACCAAGTAGGCATCTTTTGGAAGTTTTTTGTTGTTATTTAACTCTTGCCACAATAAATTAGCCGCTTGGGTTATCTTTTTTTGTTTAGCTAAAATAGAGAGTTCGCCTTTTAGGGCATCCCACGACTTATCTTTTTTATAGATATTTTTATAGATTTTTAGAGCCTCTTTATCTTTGCCTTTTATTGTATAAAGATAGGCTAATTCAAATAAAGATTCTGTATCTGAAGCGGTATCTTTAATAACTTCTAAAAGTCCATCTGTATTACCCTCTTTAGAGTATAATCCTGCCAAAAGTTCATAAAGCTCTTTATTTTTCTTTTTAGAGAGGGTTACTTTTAGCTCTTTTATTACATCTTTAATATTTTTATATTGCAAAGATGTATAGAAATATTCAACTAAATATTTTTCGTTATTTGTTAATTCAAATAGCTTTTTCCAAATTTTTGCACCATTTTTAGGGTCTTTATTATCTGTGTAATATATTGCTTCCATAATAAGCTCATCTTCGCTTAAAACTTTTGCATTAATTTGCATAAAAGATAACAAAAGCGCAATTAATACTATATTAATCTTTTTCATCTACAATTACTCCTGGACACTCTTTTATAAGCTCTTCTAAATCTTTTTTAAAAACTCCCCAAAATGGAAAAGTTCTACACTGCTTTGGGCGTACATCATATATTTTGCATAATCTTTTTTGTGTATCAAAAAATATACAAGCATATCCTAAATCGTCAGCCTTATACTCTTTTAGAGAGTATCTATTTTTTGCTCTAATTAAATATTTTTGCGCAAAATCTTGCACAGATAAATTTAAATATTTTGCTATTGCTTCAATTTCGGGCATATTAACCCAAATATAACCGCTCTCGCCAATACAGCAATTACCTCCACAGCTAGCGCAAGCACTGCTATCAAATGAGTAGTTATACCCATCAACTCTTTTCAAATTCTGCCTTTATAGAGTGTGTATTTGCATTTTTAAAAGCCTCTTTTGCTTTTATATTGTATTCATTATTGCTATTAAATACAATTAATGGCTCTAATACTTTGCATCTGCTCTTAGAGCCTTTTCGTGCTGTAATCATAACAATTTTTGCCTCTTTGTTTGCTTTAGGATGGACAAATTTTAAAAATTCAGCACTTAAAGAGGCTCTTTTTAATTCAACTAAAATTTCATCTAATAAAGAGGCATCATAACAAAATATAAAATAGCCTTTTGGTTTTAAGAGTTTTGAGCTTTTAGATATTAATAAATTTAACGGCAAGTGGTGTTCATATCTTGCTATGTTTTTAGAGATATTTGGACTTTGATGTCTATCTACGCGATAAAAAGGCGGGTTAGATATAATAAAATCAAACTTTATATCGCTTTTATAATCTTTAAAGTCGCAATTTGTAATTTTTGCTTTTATTTTATTGATTTGAAAATTTTTCTTTGCATATAAATACATTTGCATCTGTTTTTCTACACAATAGAAGTTGGCTTTAAAATCTTTTGCCAATAGTGCTGTTAGGGTTCCTACACCGCAACCTATATCTAAAATATTTCCTTTTAATTTAAACTCTCTTGCAAAGTTATATAAAAAAATTGAATCACTATTATAACAGTATCCATTTGGCGATTGATATAAAAAAACTTTCATATTGCTACTTTTTTCAACTTTTTACTTAAATTATACCAATTTTTTGTTACAATCGCGATATGAAGCAAGATAGAAATAGATTAAATCCACCATCGACAGATTTTTGTACATTAGATTATGAGTGTGCGTACTTAAAAGGGCAAAAAGTTAGAATGTACTATAAGTATGTAACTTTGTCTAATAAAGATTTTAACTCAGCTGTAATTCAAAGAGGCTGGAGGCGTTTTGGAAATTACTATTTTTATCCAATCTGCAAAGATTGCAATGAGTGTAAAAGTTTAAGAATAGATGTAGAGAACTTTAAACCCTCAAAATCACAAAGAAAGGCAATTAATAGAAATAAAAATACAAAAATAGTTGTTCAAAAGCCTACAGTTACAAGTGCGCATATAAGACTTTATAATAAGTATCATAGCTGGAAAGCCAAAAAAGATGGCTGGAGGCATAGAATAATATCTACAAGTGAATATTATGAAAATTTTGCAGAAGGTGCATACGATTTTGGCAAAGAGGTGCTATATTATGATGAAGATAAACTTATAGGGGTAGATTTAATAGATGTTTTAGAAGATGGCATTAGCTCTATATACTTTTTTTATGACCCAGATTATGCTAGATTATCTTTAGGAGTTTACTCTTTAATTAAACAGATAGAAATTGCAAAGCTTTTGGGTAAAAAATGGATATATTTAGGCTATTGGGTAGATGGGTGTAAAGCATTTAAATATAAAACAAACTTCAAACCTTTGCAAATTTTAGATGGATTTCCATCGATACAAGAAGATACAAACTGGAAGGAGTTTAATATATGAAAGTTGGAATAATTGGGCTTGGTTTAATGGGAGGTTCATTTGCATTAGCCCTTAAAAAAAGGTTTAAAGAAAAAGATGAAAAGTTAGAAGTAATTGGGTTAGATAATAATGATCAGCACTCTATTGAGGCTTTAGAGCTTAAAATTGTAGATAAAATAACAGATGATATAAATGATTTATTAAATTTAGATTTAATTGTGCTTGCAATTCCTGTAGATGCTATTTTAGATATATTGCCAAAATTAAAAGATGCATCTAAAGATACAACAATTATAGATTTTGGAAGTACAAAAGAAAAAATCGTAAAAGCGATTCCAAAAACAATAAGAGAAAATTTTGTTGCTTCTCATCCTATGACTGGTACAGAAAAGTGTGGTCCAAGTGCGGCAACAAGAAAACTATACAGAGGAAAAGTTGTAGTTTTATGCGATACTCAAGATAATAGCCCTAAACATCTAAAATTTGCAAAAGATATTTATAAAGAGATTGGTATGAAAATCTTTTATATGGATGCAAAAGAGCACGATATTCATGCCGCTTATATTTCTCATATGCCACATGCTATAAGTTATGCTTTGGCAAATTCTGTAATGAAACAAGAAAATCCTAAAGCTATTTTAGCACTAGCTGGAGGAGGTTTTAAAGATATGAGCCGAATTGCAAAAAGCTCTCCTTCTATGTGGATAGATATTTTTAAACAAAATAAAAAGAATCTTTTAACATCGATTGAGCATTTTAAAGAGGAGCTAGCCTATATTGAAGATTATATTAAAAATGAAGATTGGGATAGTGCAAGAGAGTGGATTTTAAGAGCAAATAGATTACACGATATCTTATAAAGATTAACTCCTAAAAGGAATTAATCTTTGTTCTCCTCTTTTGCAGAGTTTGCTAAAGTTAAAAGCATTACGCCATCAAAGAATAGGCTAATACCTACAAACATTCCAACAAGCCAAATAGCTTTTAGTGGATTTGAGATTGATATCAAGAAATATACTCCTATTGCTAAGCTTAAAATTGCATTTAGAAGTACAATCCACCATCCGCTAGAGCCTTTTAAATTAAAGGCTAAAATAAAGTTTAAAAGACTATCAACAAAAAAGTAAGCTGTAAAGATAATTGCTAGTGCCATAACTCCTGTAATTGGATTTAGCACAATTAATATCGCAACAACAATATATAATAAGCTCTTTAGCCAACTTAGCCAATCTTTTTTATTTACTTGCCAAGTTTGTACAGCGCTAAAAACTCCGCTAAATAACAATAACCATCCAACAAAAACAGCAGATGTTAGCGACATAATGCCAGGAAAAAACATCCCTAACATTCCTAAAACAATAAATAAAATACCATAAAGTTTACTTGTTTGGGCAAACTTTTGGGTTACATCTTTGTTGTTAATAAAGAGTTTATAATTAATCATAATCCCCTCCTTTTAAAAAAATTATAGAGTTAAGTCTAAAATCTCTTTAGACTTCTCTATTAGTTTTGTATTTACTGTACGATTCTCTAAATCTAAGTGTTTTATAACTTTTGCCATAATAACTAACATTGTTCCAGTAATCTCTGGCAGTTTTGCCTCTACCTCAGGAGATAGAGTATATTTTAAAACTGGATAGTGAGTTAGTTGTTCTAAAATATCTTCTAATGGAAGCTCCTCTTCAAGCTTTCTAAACTCAATAATAGCCTCTTGAAGACCTTTTGTAATTGGTAAATCGCTCTCCCAAATTACATCTCTTCCATTCATATTTGCACTAAACTCTGATGCAATAAGTAAATCGTAAACTTTTTTACCAACAAAATCGGTAATCTCTTTTGCATGCTCTTTATGTATATCTAGCGAGGCCGCTTTTCTAAAAAGCGCCTCAAGTTTTGTAAATCCAACGACTGCCATTAATTTTCCTTATTTTTTAAATGTTTTTAGAGCTTTTTCTTTAAACTCTTTAATTTTTTCGATTAGGTTTTCAAACAGTTTTTCTGCTTTATTTTTACCTTTAATCTCTTTTTCTACCTTTCTTATCTCTTCGTTTAACATTTTATAGGTAGTATCAGAGTAACTTGTATATCCTAAAGCTTCAGATCTTTTAAGAGCCTCTTTTGCCGCCGATAGATGCGAAAGAGCCAACTCTTTATTTTCTTTTGCTACTTTGCTAGCCGCAATAATTAAATCTTGAGCCTCTAAAATACCAATTGGAGTAATAGTTGTAATTGATACAAAAGTATTTAGAGTTGTAACTAAAACTTTTTTAGCTTCATCTAGCTTATTATCATGCAGATTCTTAGCCGCCATTTTTAAAGCAGATGGATAGCTTGCTAATGGTAAGTTAATAGTTTTAAAATCTATCTCATCAACTAAAGCTGAAACAATTCTTCTTGCTTCTTGAACACGCTGACTTTGCAATAGTGCTACAGAAGTAATAACAGCATTTTGTGCGCTATATGCATCGCCTAGATATTGAGCTACAATAACTTTAGCATCAACAGGAATTAAAGCTGGTGCTTTTGGATTAGATAAAACTACTTCTATTTTACCAATAGCTTTTTCTAAAGTTTTAATTGCATCATCTTTTTTCTTTTGGTCAATTAATTTAATAGTTTGTGCTACTAAATCTATAGACTCAACAGCCTCTTTAATAATTTTTGTATCATCTTTTTGTTTATTTGCACTCTTTTTTGCAACCTTAATAGCATTTGCAGATACACTTTTGCTTGATGCATTTGCCTCTAATGCATATAAGCTATTTCCAATAAGTGATAGTGCTACAATAGATGATAATAGTAATTTTTTCATTCGCATTCTCCTTTTTATTGATTTTTAAATTACTACAAGCGAAATTATATAATTATGCAAAATTATATACTGCTACATAAGTTGCAATAAATCTAAAATTTGTATAATTCCCTAAAAAAGGCAATATTTTGAAGTTACAAAATTTAGATAACTATATTTTAGAAGATATAACAAGCAAAGACCACCCTTCAGATTTTATTAATACAGATGAATATAGTGTTTTGATTTTAAGGCTTCCAGAGGTTAAAGATGAGGTTTTGATTAAATCGTATGCTTTTATTATAGAAGGCGGTGATGTTTTTATTTACAATAGAGATAGCAAAGATATCGAAAATATTGGCTCTATTTCAGATTTAATAAGCTTAATAAATACAAAAGTAGAAAAGCTAATATCAGATATAAAAAGGTATCATATTTTTATTGATAATTTAGAAGAGAGTATATATAGCAATAATTTAAGCGATTTGTTTATGCAAGAGTGGCTAAGCTATAAAAAAGATATATCTTTAATTAATAGATTGATGTTTCACTCATCTATTACAATAGAGCAGTTTGTTGCAAATTTAAAAAGAAATAACGGCAAAAAGTTTAATAGACATGCACTAGAAGATATTAAAGAAGAGACAAAAAGGGTTTTTGATTTATCAAAAGCCGCACTTGAAAAGCTTGAAAACCTATATAACTTTTATAGAGCAAAAGTAGATGAGAAGATGAATAAAAATGTTTACTACCTAACTTTATTATCTGGAATATTTTTGCCTCTAACGCTTCTTACTGGTTTTTTTGGAATGAATACAGGAGGTTTGCCATATGCAAATGACCCAAACGGTACATGGAAAGTTGTAGGAATATCAATTGTTTTAGAGATAATCTTTTTCTTGCCATTTATAATTCAAAACTTTAAAAGAATTAAAAAATTTAAACAGCACTAAAATGCTCTAATTTTTAGCTATAATTACTACTCTTAAGATTACTAAAAGAGGAGTAAAAATGGCACAAAATCTATTTGATTGTCCTATGCCGGATGAAAATGGCTATTTTGGTGAGTATGGTGGAGCATTTTTGCCCCCAGAGCTTGAAGAGATTATGAAAGAGATTGCAATAGAGTATGATAAAATCTCTCAAGATAAAAGCTTTAAAGATGAGTTATTGTATCTTTATAAACACTATGTTGGCAGACCTAGCCCAATTTTTTATGCTAAAAATCTATCTAAAAAGTATGGTGCTAATATCTATTTAAAAAGAGAAGATTTAAACCATACAGGTGCACATAAAATTAATCATACATTAGGCGAAGCACTTTTAGCAAAAAAGATGGGCAAAAAAAAGCTAATTGCAGAGACAGGAGCAGGACAGCATGGAGTTGCATTAGCTACTGCGGCGGCACTTGTGGGATTAGAGTGCGAAATCCATATGGGTGAAGTAGATATTAAAAAAGAGTATCCAAATGTTGTAAGAATGAAGATTTTAGGTGCAAATGTTGTACCTGCTGTTCATGGTAGAAAGACACTTAAAGAGGCTGTAGATTCTGCTTTTGGTGCATATTTAAAAGAGCCAAAAAGTCAATTTTTTGCAATTGGCTCAGTTGTAGGACCACATCCATACCCTAAAATGGTTAGAGATTTTCAATCAATTGTTGGGGTAGAAGCAAAAGAGCAATTTTTAGAGCTAACAGGTAAACAGCCTCAAAATTTAGTTGCATGTGTTGGTGGTGGTTCTAATGCTATAGGGCTTTTTAGCGCTTTTTTAGATGATAGTGAAGTTAATATGTATGGAGTTGAGCCATCTGGTAGAAGTTTAGATGAGTTAGGAGAGCATGCGGCAACTTTAACTTTGGGTGAGCCTGGTATTATTCATGGATTTAAAAGTTATATGCTAAAAGATAAAAATGGTGAGCCAGCTGAAGTTTACTCAATTGCAAGTGGGCTTGATTATCCGGGTGTTGGGCCACAACATAGCTATTTAAAAGATACTAACAGAGTAAATTATGTAACTATTTCAGATGATGAAGCAATTGATGCTTTTTTTGAAATATCAAGATTAGAAGGGATTATTCCTGCAATTGAGTCTTCTCATGCTCTAGCATATGCTTTTAAATTGGCGCAAGATAAACCAGAAGATGATATTTTAGTAAACCTATCAGGCAGAGGAGATAAAGATATAGATTTTGTAACTCAAAATTATGGTTCTAAATATGGAATATAGTTTAAAGCTCCTTTTTTAAGGAGTTTTAACTAAATCCATTATCTTCGTTAGATAGCTTTAACTCTTTATCCATCCACTCTTGCATCATACCAAGTTGCATTCCAATTAAATCAATATCAGCTCTTTTTGCTTTAGGTGATGGTAGCCAGTTTGCTACAAAATCATCACACAAAGAGTTATTGACACTCTCTATTAGATACTCTGCATAATCTCTTACATTATCAACTCTTATTGTCTCTTTTTTTTCACTATTTGTAATTTCTATAATAAAGCCATCATCATTTGAAATAATTTGAGCATCTATTCTTAGAAGTGCTCTATCGCCTCTTGGTTTTGGTTCTTCATAAGCCATATTGCTACCTTTTTTTGAAGAGATTATACCACAAAATTAAAAAAATGAGGCATATGCCCCATTTTTATTAATAGCTATTTATCATTAAGTTTACATCTACAGGACCAATTTTAAACTTTCTATATATTGGTTGTGGCGGTACGCTAACGCTTCTTCTAGCTAACTGAATAGTTTGAGAATTTGTCAAATTTGTATCTAAATTTGTCGCTTTTACTCTTAACTCTAAATTTCTATATCTATTAATTTTTGAAGAGTAGTTATACCCTTTAATTGTTGCTTCAACCATTAGATTGCCTCTATTCCAAGTAAGGTGTAATCTATTATTATACAATTTTGCTCTTGCAACACCTAATGGCTTTAATCCATATCTTGTATTTTTCCAAGCTCTAACAAATAGCTTTCCATCTACCTCTCTAACTGTTATCTTTTTAATTGCACTAAAGTTGCTTGAACTTATATAATTTCCTATAAATCTTTTTCTTATGCTTTGAGGAGGACTCTTTTTAACAAAAACAAAGCTCTTTGTTATTACTCTTTTTCTTTTAGTATCTACCTTTTTTGCTATTACTCTAACTTTTGTACTATTTATAGGTTTTATAAAAAGAACTAAATTTTTATATCCATATCCCCAAACTTCAAACAGACCGCTTCCAACATTAGTTGCAACTTTAGTTTTTAGCGCTACTCTTTTTTCTCCTCTTTCTAATATAGGAGATACTCTATTTCCATTAATCTTTAAAACTATAGGGTCATTATAGCTAGTTATGCTACTATTTTTCCAAACACCATTATAGTTATATCCAAATGCCAACGATGCAAATACCATTACTAAAAAAATCACTCTTTTCATTGTAGCTCCTTTTAATTATTATACCAAAAGTATAGATTAAAAGAGTGAATTAATGGTGTAGCATTGGTGAAAAAAAAGTGAATTAAAACACTTTTTTAAAAAATAAAAAGATTATTAAACAAGTTGCAGAGACTAATATAATAGAAGCTCCAGAAGTTATATCAAAAGAGTAGCTAATAACCAGACCGCTTATTGTAAATATTGTTGAAATTATTGCAGATTTAACCATCATCTCATATAAAGAGCTACTAATTAATTCAGCAATATATGTAGGGATGCTCATAAGTGCAATTACTAAAATTAAACCTACTACTTTAATAGCTACAACAACAGTTAATGCTGATAATATTAAAATTGCTATAAAAAAGCCTTTTGCGTTGATTCCTCTCAAACTTGCATATTCACTATCATATGATACTGCTAAAATCTCTCTATAATATTTATGTATAAAAATAAGAGTAATTACAAGAAGTATAGCCATATATATTAAATCATCTTTGCTTACAGCCAATATTGAACCAAAAAGATAGCTCATTAAATCTACATTATATCCTGGAGTTAAATCTACAAAAACTATACCAATTGCCATTCCTATAGCCCAAATTAAACCTATAAAGATATCTAATCTATGTCTTTGTTTAAAACTAATTAAAGCAATTATTATTGCACTAATTATTGCAAAAGTTGATGCTCCTAAAAATATAGGTATTCCAAAATAGATTGCTAAACCAATTCCGCCATATGAGCTATGTGCAATTCCACCAGTTAGAAATGTCATCTTATTTACTAAAATCAATGAGCCAATAACTCCAGATATTATACTAACCATAACAGCCGCAAGTAGAGCATTTTGAATAAAACTAAACCCTAATATCTCAAACATTTTTCTCTCCTAGCATCTGCATTAGCTCAACTTCACAAATGTGTCTATTACTATCTAATTTAAACTTATTGCTATCTAAATTGTGCATAAATCCTTCTTGGTTTACATAAAGAACTCTATTAGCATAGTTAGAAATTACAGTTAAATCGTGAGTTACTACTATAATAGTTAAGCTTTGATTTAACTCTTTTAAAAGAGCATATATCTCTTTTTGCCCTTTTACATCAATATTTGAGGTTGGTTCATCTAAAATTAAGAGTTTTGGATGAGAACAAATTGCTCTAGCTATCATTACTCTTTGACGCTGACCTCCTGATAAATCTGAAATTTTATTATTTATAAATTTATCCATTCCAACTTTTGCTAAGCTGTGTTTAGCACACTCAATCTCTAAAGAGTCATATCTAAAAGAAAAAAAGCTCTTTTTTATATTATGTTTAGCTCCATTACCCATAAGTACAACATCTAATACAGATATTGGAAACTCTAAATTAATATTTGTATTTTGTGGCACATAGCCTATCTCTTGATTTTTACCAAGAGTGCTATCTATCTTTATTGTTCCTCTATTTGGCTTTAAAAGTCCTAAAATTAATTTTATTAATGTAGATTTGCCACCTCCATTTGGTCCTGTAATTGCAAAAAAATCTCCTTCATTTACTTCAAAAGTTATATCTTTTAAGATATCCTCTTTATTATATTTAAAATAGAGATTTTTAACTTCTAATAGCTTGCTCAACTACTCTCCTTTTAAAGCTTTTGCAAACTCTAACATATTATTTAAAACATTCTCTTTTAGAGGTGTTACTTTAATAACTTTTATATTTAGCTCTTTTGCAATTAAATTAGCCTGTTTTTGTGAAAATTCTGGCTGAGTAAAGATAGCTTTAATATTATACTTTTTTGCTAACTTTAAAACATTAACTAGCTCTTTTGGACTAGGCTCTTTGCCCTCTATCTCAATAGGAATTTGTTCTAAATTATACTCTTTAGCAAAATATCCCCAAGATGGATGAAATATTAAAAACTTATTTACTTTTAAATCTTTTAAAATATCTTTTATCTCTTTATCTGTGGTATTAAGCTTTTCTAAAAATTTTTTTAGATTGTTAGTGTAAAACTCTCTATTTTTATTATCTATTGATATTAATGCATTAGCAGTATTTTTTGCAATTATTTTTAAATTATTGATATTTAACCAAATATGTGGGTCTTTTTTTGAACTTTTCTTATTGCTCATTGAGATTTTAGTAATATTGCTATCTGTATGTACTATTTTTAAATCTCTATTTTGTTCTTTAAATCTTTTAAGCCAAACATTTTCAAACTCTACACCAATTGCTAAATATAGCTTTGCTTTGCTAAGCGCTACCATTTCAGAAGCTTTTGGCTCATAAGTGTGAGGAGAGTTTCCAGGTTTTACAACTACTAATGGTTTGACTAAATCTTTTGCTAACTCTTCTAAAATATATTTTTGAGGTGGAATACTAACAGCTACAATATTTTTAGAAATTAAGAGATTAAAAGCTAATACTATTAATATTAAATATCTCATTTTTTGCTCCAATTTAATTTGTAGGAATTATATCATAAAATAGGCAAATATTTGTGAGAATTAAATAGTTAAATGGTGGTCGCTAGTGGACTCGAACCACTGACATCTACCTTGTAAGGGTAGCGCTCTACCAACTGAGCTAAGCGACCAAAGTGGTGACCCGTCTTGGATTCGAACCAAGGGCCCACTCCTTAAAAGGGAGTTGCTCTACCGACTGAGCTAACGGGTCAAATAAGCTATACAACAAATAGTATAACTTAAGGGGGGGGTGGGGCAGGTAATACCCCTATATTTTTCTTTTTCTATATACTAAAGGAGGAGGATTAAATTTATAATCATTTTAGAAAAAGTGGTGGCGCGGCGGACGGGACTCGAACCCGCGACCTCCTGCGTGACAGGCAGGCATTCTAACCAGCTGAACTACCGCCGCAACCAAAACTAATCTATGGTGGTCGCTAGTGGACTCGAACCACTGACATCTACCTTGTAAGGGTAGCGCTCTACCAACTGAGCTAAGCGACCATAAAACTTAAATGGCGACCCTTAGAGGATTTGAACCTCTGTGACTATGCGGAAAACATAGCATCCTTGGCCACTAGATGAAAGGGTCATCTAGTCCATCAAAGTCATCTTAAAGTGGTGACCCGTCTTGGATTCGAACCAAGGGCCCACTCCTTAAAAGGGAGTTTCTCTACCGACTGAGCTAACGGGTCAAATAAGCTATACAACAAATAGTATAACTTAGTGGGGGGTGGGGCAGGTAATACCCCTATATTTTTCTTTTTCTATATACTAAAGGAGGAGGATTAAATTTATAATCATTTTAGAAAAAGTGGTGGCGCGGCGGACGGGA
>CAZCOI010000040.1:0-7696 GCA_964500335.1 uncultured Nitratifractor sp. | reverse complement strand
AATATTCAAGTGCTTTTTTATAGTCGTTCAAGTTTTCATAGCAGTCGCCCATCCAGTCATAAAGATAAGCCAAATCTTTTTCTCTATTTTTACTGTTTATATAAATCTTTTTAGCTTTTAAAAACTCTTGTAGTGATTTTTTATACTCTTGATTATAGTTATAAACGACACCTAAAGAGTATATATTGTCCGCTATCAAAACTTCGTTTTGCAAGTTTGAGGCTTTTTGTATAGCTATAACCTCTTTTATATATTTTATAGCGTTTTTATAATTTTTTTCTTTTTTGGCTTTTTTGTATTTTGGGTAAAGGTCGTTAATTTTTATTAGTGGTTTATATAGCTCATTCCACAAAGCCAAACCTTGGTTTAGATTTTTCTTGTGTTTAGGATATAACTTATTTAAAAGCTTAAAATCATCTTTTATAGCACTATCTGCCCAAGGAATAGTAGCATTTTTTAAAAATTTAATATAGTTATTTTTTGCTTTTTTAAAATCGCCTACTAAAACATAGCAATGTGCTATATTGCCAAAATTACCATTTTTAGGTATTTTCCCATCTATATGATTTATATTGTAATCTGGTCTGTTTGCTAACAAATAGTACCAAGAGGCACTGCCATACTTTTTTTTACTCTCATACTCTTTTGCAGTAATTAAACAATTTTCCAACATAACCTCTATATTTGGCTTATCTTTTTGCACCTCTGTATCGCAAAGCTTTTTAGCCTCTTTAAAATTAACCGCATTTAAAAAGCTACTTATTAGTAGCAAAGTAAAAATTGTTTTTAGTTTCATTAACTACTCTTTATTTTATAACAATTTTAGCATCTACTACAATATCATCAAGTCCATCTTTTACCATAACTTTGTATCCGTTTTTTAAAATAGATTTTGGCAATATAAAAGATGTTAATAAATCTTCTTCGTTAGTTAGGGTTTTTATGGTTTTGCCGTTGTTATCTTGTAAAGTTAGGGTTACTGGTGGTGTCCAAGTATCATTTTCTATTGCTAAAAAGGTATCTTTATTGGTTAAGATAATATCTTTTTTATAAATATTTTCTTTTTTACCTTTTATACCTCTTGTTCCTGAACCTGCTACCATTTTTTCATTTGTTTCTATATAAGTTTTAGCAATTTTTACAAGATTCTTTATAGTTTTGTCAAAAAAAGATTTTTTTACAACTAAATGCTCACAATTATTTTTAGTAACATTTTTTTTATATTTATTACCAAATTTTATAACTAAAGTATTTAATTTTCCTTTATAATAACAAACAACATCACCTTCTTTTAAAGTTATATTTTTAGAGTCAAAATATTTAATTTTATTATTTACTTTAAGCTCTATTACTTTATCGTTTGAATTTGCAAAAACAATTAATGGTAACAGTATAAGAATAATCTTTCTCAATTTACACCCCCTCCTCTTTACTTATAATATTATTCTAATTCATATTGCAATATATCGTTATCTAACATTAAATATGTTTCATTAGATAATGGTTTGTAATCTTCTATATTAAAAGTGGTTTTATTACTTTTTGTATAATCTATCAATCTATTATAGTCACCATCTAAACTTCCATAATAGTAAAGATTAGCACCTAACTTATTAAAAAAATAAACAAAAAATCTTTCTCTATTTTGTAAATATTTTAAATTATGGTTAGGGTCTAATATAAATACTTTTACTTTATCTAAAGGTTTGTTTGGGTATTTATCTAAAAATCTTTTTAATGGTGATTTACTACTAGTTATCCAAGCATCATTATACTCTTTACCGTAACTACTTATATTGGTTTTTCTATCAGTAAAACCCATTGAAGAGATTATTATTAGTATATCTTCTTTATCATATTTGTTTACAACAATCCTATCTAATATATCTAGTAAGCCATTATTACTAACTTTAATACGCTTTTTGCTAGGTAGTCTCTCTTTAATCTTATACTCTCTTGTTTTATCTTCATTTAAAATTTTAATCTCTTGAATATTTAGTTTTTTTAAAATATCTTCATCAAAAATTCTTGATACAAAAAACCTCTCTTTTTTAAATGCTATAGAACCATTATTGTCTGCAATAATATTTAGTGTTGCAGACATTAAAGAAGTAGTAATTATTAATAAAACCGTAATTAATTTTTTCATATTCTACCTTTACTGTATATATTTAACTAAAGCTTGCTTGATTCTCCACATACCACCAAGATCGCTTTTGGGTTTAATTGTAATAGAGCTAACTTCAATATTTTTGTATGGATTATCAATTATGTGTCTTTTTGTTTCATCATTGCCAGAGCCTAAAACATTGTTTGCAATAGTTTTTTTATTTCCATTTATATCTTCTATAATTACATCAAAGCCATCACCATCTGCATCAAATTCTGCAATTTCAAATTTGTCTATTTTTCTTGGACTATTTAATGCAAGCTTATATTCTTTTTTCGTGCTACCATAGTTCGAATAGTTATTTATTAATATTTCTGTATTACCGCTAACTTTATTTGTTCCTTTATTAATAGCTTCTTTTCTTATTTTTTCTTGAGCTTTCTTTTCTCTTTCTTTTCTCTTTTTTTCTTCTTCTATTTTTTTAAGCTCTTCTTGTCTTTTTTTCTCTTTTAGTTTTCTTATTCTTTCTAATCTCTTTTTTTCTTCTTCTTTTTTAAGTTTTTCATTTATAGCTTCTATTTTATCAATATTGCCGCTATATTGATAAAAAACAAAATGGTTTAGAGGGTGCTTCATTTTTACTCTAAACTCATAATAACCATTAACAACTTTTTTAGATAATTCTATATTTTCTTCAGTATATTTTAATTTTACAATATCGTTATTTGGTCTATACGAATTTTTTACCTTTAAAACAAAAATTTCGCCTATAGAGTAATAATGTAATTCATCATCCGGAATATATTTAGAAACTATTTCTTTTGTAAAGTTTTTATTATTTAGTTTTTTAAATTCTAAAGTATTTTTACCAAGTTTTAAGTATGCTTCAAATTTACATACTCCATAATTATCACATAATACACTATATGGAATATTATTTAATTTAATCTGCATTAACATATTTTTTCTATCTATATTTTTTATTGTAACAAACAATCTATCTTTTTTTTGTTTTATAACAAACTCATCTTCTTCAAAATGTATTTTTTTAGGTGGAACTTTTACTATGGCTAATTTTTTGGTATTAGATGAATTGTCAATCTCTTTTATGTTAAATTTTTCTTTTTTTAAACTAAAATTATTATTAAAAGTTATAAGGTTAATATTTAATTTTTTAAATAACAAATAATAGTATCTACTTAGCCCATCATTATGAGCTTTATCTAAAAAAAGTTTTTTGTTATTAAATATATACGCATCTATCTTTTTGTTTTTAAATATAGGCAAATAGTAAAATGGTGAATTTTTAGATGTTATAAATGCATCATTTGGTGTTCCATCCAAAAAATTATATTTATTATCATTATAAAAAATAGAATTAATAAAAAATAGATTGTATTTATTGTACTCTTTTGGTAAAATTGTTTTATATATAGATTTAAGTGTATAAGCAACATCATTGTTATTTAATTTTTCTTTTTTGCGTTTGTAAAAAGATTTTATTTTTCTTTCTAAACTTGAGTAGTCTCCTTTGAAGAAGATTTTACCATTTCTTGAATCTATTATATATGCATATCTATTTTCTTTTTTGTTGTTATCAAAATAAGCATTTATTTTTTTATAAGAGATTTTGTGTTCAGGATTAAGAATATAAATATCTAAACTATTTGCATTTGCAATAGCAATCCAAAAAACCAAATAAAGCAATATTGCAATTTGTTTCATTAGTTACACCTTTTAACTATTTTGTTGTTGCCACAAAAGAGACAATGCATTGTTGGTTTCATCTTTTACAATTAAATCAATAACTTTATCTATTTCATCTTCTGTTTTTATGGTTGTTAATACCCTATGTAAATCATGATTTTCTAACCTTAAGTTTTCTATCTTTTCATCAATCAATTCAATTTTCTTATTAATATCACTTTCTAAATTCTTTGAATCTTCTATATGTTTTTTAATTGATTCTGCAGTATGAGCTCTTTTGTCTTTGTTCATATATAAAGAATAATCAGTAGCATACATCCAAGCAACACCACCAACTAACATTTCTGTTATTAAGATAAGAATCAACATTGTTTTATCTAAACCTATTGCATCATCTTTCATAGGTTCTAATTTTTTTAGTATTAAATCTTTTTTTCTATTTAAATCATCACACATTTTTTTATCATCTGTAGATAATGTTTCACCATCTTCTACTTCACAATCTTCTCTTATATCTTTTGTAACTTGTTTTAAATCTTTAGTTAAATAAGTTTTTGTATTTAAAAATGCTTTATCATCTGCTAAGTAATATGCACTTATTACAGAAAATACTATAGCTAAAGAGGCAATTGTTAAAAAAAACTTTTTATTTAAATGAAGCTTCTCATATATTACATTTATAATCTTACCAGTTGCCAAAATAGCCAATGCGCCCAATCCATATAATACGGATTTAAAAAATGTTATAGTTTGTCCATCTACTGCAGATGCAATAGAAGACATAGCCACAGAAAATTTATATGCAGTTAATATTGCAAGACCAATAGCTACAGTTATTAAAAAAATTAAAGTAAATTTTTTATTTAAATCAGATTTTGGTATGTTTCTATCTATATCTTCTAAAGTTTTTTCATTTTGAAATCGCTCAGATTTAATACTTTTTAATTTTCTTTCTAAATCTTCTTTCTCTTCGTTTAATTTTTTTATCTCTTCTTCATTATTTTTATGATGACTTTCCATATTTTCAATAATTTCATCATTTTGTCTATATTTGCTTCTCCAAGAGTGTAATTCTAATTCAACCTTACTTTTTATATAATCTTTAACCAAAAATTCTTGTTCTTCTTTGGGGTTTTTTACTACACCACTAATAAAACTTTTTATATCTTCTGTTATATCTATAGAAGGCTCTTCATAATTTGTAACCTCTACAATTCCCTGAAATTTTTTTGGTAAATGTGTATATGGCATTAATTTTCTCCTTTAGTATTGTTTTGAACATGACTCCTAAATAACATTATAATATCTTCTATATAAAATATTAGCACAGGTATAATCCAATTAAACCACAGTTTGTATTTTAATAAGATATAACAAGATATAAAAAATAAAATTGATACTAGTAAAATTATTTCAAATATAAAATTAAACAAAAATATTTCATTAATTTTGTAGTATGCATAAATAATTATAATTGATATTATAGCTGATAAGCTTGTCCATAACAATTGATTGCTATCAAATATATACCACATTATAATATTTAATAACACTAATGCTATAAAAATCACAAAAAGTTCAATAAAAAGTTTTATTTTATTAGGTATTGATGCAATAAGATTTCTTGCAATTAATGTTATTACAAAAAATACTATAAATATAATAGCAAAACTAATTCTTAAATCTAAGCTTTTTAATTTTCCATCTAAAAAGAGCACAGTTTTTGTAGATTCCGCATGTATTGCCACACCTCTTTCTAAATTATCTATACCATTTATGTATAAATCTCTATCCTTATAATTTACTCCAATCATAACCATAGTTTTAGAATTAAAAGCCAAATTATTATTAAATAACTCTTTTGCAGAATAAAAATAGAGCTTATTCCATTTAGATTTGGAATACTCTATATCTTTATATAAAATATTACTCTTAAATATAGCTTTTCCTTTGTTTGTAACAAGTCTTTCATTTAAAAATAAATCAAAATTATATAAATTTTCAATCTCTTTTTTTATAATTTTTCCATTTTTTATCAATTGCCAATTAACTAAGGCAACATTATAATAAATATTATCAGAAGAAAATTTCTTTAAAGGGTTGTATCTATATATTTTATTATCAGATTTTAAAAAAAAAGGATTAACAAAAACTATTTTTTTATCTTTAATTTGTTTTGCTATAGATTTAGATATTTTATTATTTTCATATTTAGCATATTTTTCAATAAAATTACTATTACTAATTTGTGGCAAAAGTATAGTATATTTTCTATTCTTAGCTAAAGATTTTAAAAATATTTTATCATCATCAGAGATATGAAACGAAACATTACTATCATAAGATGCACTACCTTCTTCAAATGAATAGTCAATAAACAAAGATAATGGTTGCTTATCTTTAGGTAAAGAGTCTATTTTATCAATTATTTGTGCGAACTCACTTCTAGGAAAAATATAACCATAATTAGTTTCATTATAATCATCTATCATATTGGCAAATTTTAAATACTCATAATCTATGTAATATACATCTATTTCAGAATTGTATCTATCTTTACTCTCCTTATTGGCAAAGCAAATTTTATTTAAAGTGCTAAAAGCAATATCACCTGCCATACTTCTAGTTATCTCTATATTTTCTGTTAAAAATATTACCCAAAATACAAAAGTAGCAAATAGAGCTTCTATAAATGACAAAAATAAATATTTATGCCACCTTTTCTTAAAATTGAATAACTTCATAAATAAATATATCCTCCCTATAACCCACTAAGCACAAACGGTGCCCAGAAGTATGGGTGTTTGTTTTGGTTTATAAGTTTTAGTTTTGCTTTTTTTAGAGCTTTTGAGTAGTTTTTTGCACTTTGTTGCTCTTTGTAAAAAGAGCTCATTAAATCTTTTGTAGCATTATCATCTACTTTCCATAGGCTCATTACAATATCTTTTGCTCCAGCTTGTATAAAGGCTTTACCAAGTGCGCTTACATTTTGGGTAGAGTTTATATCTACAACTCCAGTCTCACAAGCAGAAAGAACTACTAGGTTTGTTCCTCTTAAATTTAGGCCTGAGAGTTTAAGAGCCGTTACAATACCTGCACCATTGAGAAGTTGTGCACCTCTGTTTGCACCACTTAGTGCAATACCGGCTTTTAACATTGGGTTTGGTATGGTATTATCGTTTATAAAAAAGCCGTGTGTTGCTATATGTAAAATATTTGGGTTTTTAATATTTAAAAGATTATTTTCGTTTGCTTTTTCTTCTTCGAAATCTAAAATAGTTTTATCTTTTAAAATCTTTTTTATTGCAACTGCTTCTTCTTTGGTTCCTGGTAATTCTTTAAATCTCATTTTAAATAGCGATTTTACAATACCTGCTCTATTTGTATTTGGTGTGTTAAGAGTATCTTGTTTTTTTTCTAATAGTGCTAATTTTTTATCGTTAAAGTTAGGATTTGCAATTATTGCAACTTTATTATTGTTTTTACTATTTTTTCTAAATTTATATAATCTTACAAGCTCTTTACCACTTGGAATATATTTAATATCAATTTGCTCTATTAAATATTTGCCATCTTTTATAAAAGCTTCAAAAGGTATAAGTTTTAATGCACCATCTGGCGATATTATTAAAGAGCTTTTATTTTTAGTATATTTTTGAATTTTATTAAATACCAAACTATATAGTTTAGATAGTTTTTTCTTAGAGTCTATTTTATTTGCTAAATTAATATTGTTAGTTATCTTTTTAATATCTTCTCTATAGCTTTTTACTAAATTATCTATCTGCTTAGTATCTTTAGAGCTTATTTGATTAAAGCTAATATTGTTTTTATTATCTAAAGTAAATATATAGTAATTGTTATTTGCTTTTGCAAAGT
>CAZCOI010000039.1:0-2737 GCA_964500335.1 uncultured Nitratifractor sp. | reverse complement strand
GTTTATAAAGTAATGTGCCAATAATTAAAGTTACAGCTAAAAATAGCATAATATATTTAAATGGAACACAAACAGATAAAAACTCTAAAGACTCCTCTTTATTTGTTTGAAATATAGCAAAGAGTATATCGGTCGTTACAGCATGATTAAATATAAAATTATATACTATAAATGATAAAGGAATAATATACATTATAAAGAGTATTATAAAGCTAAATATTGTTGCAATTTTAAATTTTTTCAAAATAATTAATTTTTGATATATTAATACAAATAGAGCAGTTAATGCAAAAGAGAATATTGTATAAGATATTAATGTTTCAAAATTCATACGCCCAAAATTTAGTTTTTCTGCAAAAAGTATAAGTAAAAATAAAATATATGAGTTAATAGCAATATATTGATGCCCCTTACCATACAAATATATAAAAAGTAGTGACCATAAGAATGGAATTAAAAGCTTTTTTAAAGTATATAGTTTAGTAGTTGTATAAATATGCAAATTTCCCCAGTCACCAGCATTGCTTCCATGCATATTTGCAATAAGTTCAACTATATCACCTTTATTAACCTCTATTTTTGCAAAAGCTCTTTTTTTAGTAGTTGCTATGAACTTATCTACTACTTTATGATTCTTTTTTATAATATACTCAATATCTCCACAAGAAGAGTTATCTTGTATAGCTAAATCAAAGCCAATTATATAGTTATTATTAAATTTAAATACTCCTTTAGCATCTTTTGTAGAACTAGGATGTATAAAAAAGCCACCTCTATCAATATGTTTTGGAATATGCTTAAAAAAAGGAGGGTGATTATTTGTATTCATACCTTTTACATTTAATGTCCCAATAGTAGTACCTCTATAATCTATTAAAGCATATCCATTACTTATACCATCAGGTTCAATTAACATCTTTTTTGCTAAAGGTCGTAAACTCATGTAGCTATAAAATATTCCTACTATTATAAGCATTAATGGAAGGAATCTTTTCATTAAAATATTTCCTAAATAAAATTTTGCTATTATACTACTTGATTGTTTAAATTTATAATATTATTAATAAACTTATATATTTTAAAGTATAATAATATTAATAAATCATAAGGGCAAATAATGAACTCTTCTAAAGCTTTTGTTTTAGCTGTTGTAGTGCCATGTTATAATGAAGAGCTGGTACTTCCAGAGACTATTAAAAGATTTAGCCAAATATTTGATAAATTAATTGATAAAGGATTAATCTCAAAAGATAGCTATATACTTTTTGTTGATGATGGAAGTACTGATAATAGTTGGCAAATTATTAAAAAAAGTGCTCAAGAAAGTAGCTTTATAAAAGGAGTAAAGCTTTCAAAAAATCAAGGTCATCAAAATGCTCTTCTTGCTGGAATGAATGAGGTAGTAAATAGATGTGATTGTATGATATCTATAGATGCAGATTTACAGCAAGACCCAAATGCAATGGAAGATATGCTTTTAAAATTTAAAGAGGGTTACGAAGTAGTTTTAGGGGTTAGAGATAGTAGAGATACTGATAGTTTCTTTAAAAAGTTTACAGCCCTTGGATATTATAAATTAATGCAATTAATGGGTGTTGATGTAGAAACAAACCATGCAGATTATAGACTTTTGTCAAACAGAGCTTTACAATATTTTTTAAGTTTTAAAGAGAAAAATATATTTATTAGAGGAATGGTTAAACTAATTGGGCTAAAAAGCACTAAAGTAACTTTTAAAAATGCAGATAGATTTGCAGGAGAATCAAAATATCCTCTAAAAAAGATGTTAAAGTTTGCTTGGGATGGAATAACTTCGTTTAGTTTAGTTCCATTAAAAGTTATTACATTTACTGGATTTGTTATATTTATAGTCAGTTTAATTTTATCTTTATATGTATTTTATAGTGTATTTATCTCGCAAACTGCAGTTCCTGGATGGGCATCTACAGTACTTCCAATGTATTTTTTAGGAGGTATTGAGCTGTTAGCTTTAGGAGTTATAGGAGAATATATAGGAAAAATTTATACAGAAGTTAAAAATAGACCACTCTATTTTATAGAAGAGAGAGTTGGTTAATGCTAATAGTAAATGCAGATGATTTAGCTATGACTCCTGGAGCAAATGCTGGTATATTTAAAGGGTTTGATGAAGGTTGTATAACTCATGCTAGTATTATGGCAAATTGCGACTATTTTGATGAGGCAATCAAAGGCATTAAAGAACGCCCTAATTTAAATATTGGGATGCATTTAAACTTAACTTATGGTAAATCTTTAAGCAATAGTCCACTATTGAGTAACTCTAAAGGTGAATTTAATTTAGGCTATAAAGATTTACTATTAAACAAAGATAAAAAATTTTTAGAAGCTGTAAAGATAGAGTGGGATATGCAAATTCAAAGAGTACTTAATTGCATAAATTTAAACTTAACACATATAGATAGCCATAGACATATCCATTTAATTCCTCAACTTTATCCAATTGCAATTGAACTTGCAAATAGATATAATATAAATAGAGTTAGGCTTATTAAAGAGTCTTTTTTAGATTCACTCAAACTTGCTAAAAAAGCAAACTTTATCTTAAATGGTGGAGTTGTAAAGTATGCTTTACTAAAAAGCTTTAGCTATATAGATAAAAGATACAAAGATATCTATAAAGATATAAATTTTTACTCAATTTTATATACAGGAGTGGTTGATAAAACTATTATACAAGCTTTACAAAATTCATCTA
>CAZCOI010000038.1:0-1845 GCA_964500335.1 uncultured Nitratifractor sp. | reverse complement strand
TAGTGATACTCTACTATATCTTTTAGCTCTTGTCTAGTTTTTGGTGGCTGTTTATTTACTCTATATCCAAAGCCCACCATTACACTAACGCCCCAAACATTGGTATCTACATCCAATTCATCTGCTACAATTTTTTCTAAATCTTTTGCGCTAAAGCCTTCAACCGCACACGAATCTACACCAAGCATTGCAGCAACACTCATCATATTTCCAAGAGCTATATATGTCTGCTTTGAAGCCCAGTCAAAAACTGCTCTTTTGCTAGCTAGCAGCTCAAAATCTTCCTCTTGAAACTTCTTATATTTTGCTCTTCTTGCCTCTGCTTTCTCTTTTGGGATTTTGTGAACATCATACATCATATGAGTAATATAGTCACTATCGCTAAGTAGAGTTGGCTCTTTTCTAGCTAAAATTACAACATAATGGCTTGCAGTTGGCAATATATCTTGTGCACCCCAAGTGACCTCTTTTAACCTCTCTCTAATAGTGTTATCTTGTACTACCAAAAAGCGCCATGGCTCAAACCCAAAAGAGCTTGGGCTCAATCTTGCAGATTCTAAAATAGTATCAAATATATCTTGAGGAATCTTTTTGGTGGCATCAAATATTTTGCATGCGTGTCTAAAGTTGAATGCATCTATAATCTCTTTTTGTGTCATACTTTAACCTTTTTTATGGTAATTTTAGCAAAAAAATTGAAGGTTTTATATGTTTAAGAGCAAAGAGTTGATAATTTTTGATATGGATGGCACTCTAATAGATAGCGCACCAAGCCTAATATACGCAATAAACTATACACTGCAAAAGCTTGGTTTAGAGCAGATAGATTATGAAATTGGCAAAAGCTATATCGGCAAAGGCTCTGAAATCTTAATAAAAAGAGCTCTTGTAAAAGATATAAACTATCAAAATCATCATATTGATAGTAAGCTTTTTAAAGAGGCGCATAGAGTATTTTTAGAGTTTTATGGCGCTAACTTAAATGCAAAAACTACTCTTTATGAAGGTGCGCTAGAGACTTTGGATGCTCTTAAAAAACACAAACTTAAGCTAGCTCTAGCTACCAATAAGCCACATCAGTTTGTTAAAGATATGCTAAAGCATTTTCAAATAGATAGCTACTTTGATATATTTTTAGGAGCTGGAGTAGTAGCTAACAAAAAGCCACATCCAGATATTTTGCTAGAGTGCATAAAAAGGGTTGCAAGCAGCAAAGATAGAGCAGTTATGGTAGGTGATTCAAACAATGATATTCAAGCAGCAAATAGGGCAAATATCGACTCTATATTTGTAACATATGGATACTGCACTAACTCAGATGCAATTAAAGCAGATTTAAAAGTAGATAAAATTAACCAAATTGTAAAATATCTGATATAATATATCTTATGAAAAAGATTATAAATATAGTTATACCACTAATAGTTATTGCTTTGGTTACTTTTTTTAGCTACAAAACATATAGTGCAAGTTCGCAGTTAGAGAGCGTAAACAAGAGCTATTATGAAGCTCAAAGCGATATTGGAGAGCTAATAAAAAGAAAGTTTGATTCAATACTCTCTACTATTACTCTTGGAATGGTAGAGAACAAAGATAAAGAGAAGGTTGATATAAATAAACTAAAAGCCAAACAGATAGTTCTAAAAGAGGAGTCTACAAAGTGGGTAGGCTATTTGGGGGCTACAGTTGGGTTCTCTTTACTCTTTTATTTTATACTCTCTCTTACATCTTTTGCTTTTATGAGCGCTTCTATATCTATAATTACTCTCATTTTTGGCATAATTACGCCTATTTTAATGATTGTAATCCACAAAGATGTAAAATATTTAGGCGATATTGTATTGT
>CAZCOI010000037.1:0-1712 GCA_964500335.1 uncultured Nitratifractor sp. | reverse complement strand
AAGAACAAAATAACTTAGTTTTAGTATTTAGCTGAACATGAACCTCTAAACCAATTACAACTTCAAACATATATATCCTTAAGTTCTAAAAAATTAAAGATATTATATCTTTTTACCAATTAAATGTTGGTTATTGGATTGAGAGTTAAGAGCACTAAGGGTTAAGAGTTAAGGGTTAAGGATAGCTTAGTGCTTATTGCTTAATGCTTTTAGCTTTTAATTGGTATATTAGTTATTTGTGTATTTGGTTTCTAGTTTTTATTTTTTAGAGAAAAAATATTTATCAATTAACCTACACTACTTTGCCATTCCTGCAAAAAAAGGAATCTAAAAGTATAGAATTTATTTATTTTAACTAAATTAGACTTGTAACTTCAATATTGATATACAAAATTAGACTTGAAACTCAATTTTTTATATATAAAATTTGATATACAACTTCATTTTTGCTATTATTACATTAAAAAGGTATTAAATACTCGAAGAATTAAGAGAGTATCAGCGTATATTTTTTGAAAAAATAAATTTCTCTTACAAGAGATATTTCTTTAACGAATTTAACTTAAATACCAAATTAATAGGTATTATCGGTGCAAGAGGTGTGGGTAAAACAACTTTTTTAATTCAGTATTTAAAAGAGCTAAATATTAGTGCAAACAAAAAATTATATATAAGTGCCGAATTTATTAATGTAAATTCACTATTTGAGATTGCAAAAGCTTTTTACAAAGAAGAAGGCAAAGTTTTAGTAATAGACGAAATACACAAAATTAGAAACTTCGAAATCGAATTAAAAAAGATTTATGATTTATTGGATTTAAAAGTAATTTTTAGTGGAAGTAGCGCTTTAAAAATAGACAACTCCAAAGCAGACTTAAGCAGAAGAGCCATAATATACGAAATAGAAGGTTTAAGTTTTAGAGAGTTTTTAGAGTTAAAAAACTCCATAAAATTACCAAGTTATAAATTAGATGATATTTTAAATAATCATATAGATATAGCCTACGAGTTATTAGAAAAATTTAACTTAACTCTTAATTTTAAAGAGTACTTAAAATATGGCTACTATCCATTTTATTTTGAAGATAAAGAGACCTATCTAATAAAACTAAACCGAACAATTAGCACCGTTTTAGAGGTAGATATACCATCAATTTTTCCGATAGAATATCAAAATATCATCAATTTAAAAAAGCTTATTGGACTTATATGCGAATCTTTGCCTTGCACACCAAATATTAAAGAGCTTTTACAAAAAATGCAAATGGGAGAAAATTATAAAGGGTTATACAGATACCTACACTATTTAAGCAGAGCAAAAATTTTAAATACAATCAACCATAAAACAAAAGGTGATAATATCTTTAACAAACCGGATAAAATATATCTAAACAACACCAATTTACACTTTGCATACTGCAAAGAACAAAATATCGGCACTATTAGAGAAGCCTTTTTTGTTTCTATGCTTTTAAAAGATTATAAAATAAACCTATCTAAAAAAGGTGATTTTTTAGTGGATAATAAATATATCTTCGAAATAGGCGGCAAGAAAAAAGGCTTTAGACAGATAAAGGATATAAAAAATTGCTTTGTAGTAGCTGACGATATAGAAATCGGTTCAGGCAATAAAATACCCCTATGGCTTTTTGGATTTTTGTATTAAATGTTAATAAATATTCTTATATTTGTTTTCTAGTTTCTTGTTCTTG
>CAZCOI010000036.1:0-3891 GCA_964500335.1 uncultured Nitratifractor sp. | reverse complement strand
GAAGTGGTGCCAAGAACCTCAAAAATAATAGCGCTTATTAAATATAACCAAGATAGCATAAACTCCCCTTTTTTAGGGGAATTATACCATCTATTCTTGAATACAAATCTCTTTTTTAAGCATATGAACGATAGTTTGATATAAAACAATTAGTGTCATTAAAGTTGTAACACCAATCATTATATAAGAAAAATATTGCGAAAATAGATCGTGTTGTTTGTGGTAAACTATCATAGCCGCAATACTCATAGCCGCAAGCGGGAATATAAATGCCCACCAAGAGATAAAATATTTAAGTCCTAAAAATTGTTTAAACATAAATGCAACCATAAATGTAAAAAAGATTGCTAATGCGTATAGAAACTGTGCAAAAAAGTCTATTTGATGAGTCAATTTAAAATATGCAATAAATGCAACTGCAGGTGGTGCGATTAAAATAAATAGTGTCGGCATAAATTTTTGCGCCATTTGATGATGAAAAATAATTCTATTTAAAATAATAGCAAGTAATATTATCCAAAAAAATGTTCCAACTGCAAAAAAATAAATTAATACGCTTTTACTTGCAAGCCCTATACCGCCTACAGGCACTAATACATTACCGACAATCGGGATAAACCAAGCTGGATTTGAGTGATTTATCTCTTGGTTTTTATTTATCCAAAACGAAATTGTATATAGCGTCATATAAAAATGCATTAAAGTCCCGCCATACCAAAAGATTTTATGAAGCATAGGAAAGCTTTTAGTCGTAATTATCGCAAGCATTAGCATAGAGATTGAAATCGCACTAAAAAAGTTAATTCTAACAGGGTGTTTCCACTCGTTTGCAACGGCTTTTGGGTAAGTGAATAATTTTATAATATAAATTAAAGAAATTATAGCAAAAAGCCCGAGAGCCACATACATTAGCGTATTTCCAATTATATGCGGAAAACCTAAAAACTCAACCGCTTTTTGATACGCAATTGTAAGTCCGCTAATTCCCATTACGATTGCATACATCATAATAGGAAAAAATTTTAGTCTATTCATTTCAACTGCGTGCGGTTGTCCTTCTTGAACTTGTGTCATAATGTGTCCTTATACATAGAATTTGTTTTTATAATAGGAAATGAAGTTATATCATATAAAGTTTAATTTAAAATTAATTTTGATAATAATTGTCAAAAAATATAAAAAGTATTTAGAATTAAGATTGCAAGATAAAATTGCAATCTAAAATTAGCTATATAGCGTAGCAATAGTAGCATATGCGGCAAAAAACATTAAATGTGAAATTCCTTCAAAATAGTTTGTTTCACCATTATCAGTTGTTTTCCATGCAAGAATGATTGTTAATAAAAGTGCACCAACTTGAAAAGCATTAAAATTTAACATTAATTTGGTTCCATTTACAAATGATAAAAGCATCAATATTGGAACTGTTAGCATTATTGAAACTGTAGAAGCTCCCATTGCAATATTTACAACTCTTTGAATTTCATCATTTTTAGCCGCTTTAATTGCAGTCATAATTTCGGGTGAAACTGCAATAATTGCAATAATTAATCCTGCAAGACCTGATGATATACCATACTCTTTAGCTAAAACCATTCCATCTTTTGCAAATATTTCTGCTAAAATACCGATTATAAAAATAAGTAAAAAAATTATTATTAAATTTGCAAAGCTAGGTAATCTATCAAAAATATAGTCTTCTTCAAGTTCATCATTTTTTTCTTTATTATGTTTTTTTAATAAAAACATTCTACTTTTTGCTGTAGGTTTAAAAAACTCTTTGTGAGTTTTTGTTTGGAAAATAAATATAAATATATAAAAAATCATTAAAATTACTGCTATAACTACAGAGGCTTGAAATAGTTTTTGAGCATTATCTGTATAGTTTAATATACTTGGTACTAAAAGAGCACAAGTTGCAACAAGTAAAATTGTAGTATATGTACTAGATGTATCTTCATTATGCTCTTGCTCTTTATAGCTTAAGCCTCCAATTAAAACTGCAAGACCTAATAAAACATTCATATCAACAATTACAGCAGAAATAATTCCACCTTTAACTGTGTCTAATCCTTGTACTGAGTCTGTTGAATGTAAAATTATCATATATAAAAGTACAATCTCAACAACAACAGCCGAAAAAGTTAAAACAAAGCTAGCATATGGCTCTTCAAAGCGTTCTGCTAATATATCTGCAATCTCAGCAACTGTCATAGAAAAAGCACCGATTGCAATAGCAGTAGAAATTGCACTTAAAGTTAAATTGTGAGTTGAATGAAAATAGAAAGATAAAATTGAAAATATTGTTCCTAAAATGATATCTATATACTCATCAAAATGAAATTTGCCATTAACCGAGGGGGGTTGTGAATCCAATTAAGTACTCCTTAAAAAATAATAATGACATAATATATATTTTATCTTAATTTTTAATTAATAACTAAATATATAGATATTAAATTCCATTTTTCGAGCATATTTTATATTTAAAATAAAGCATCTCCAAAATTGGAGATACTTTTATATTGTTATAATGTATGTTTTTCTCTAATAATCTTAACGGCTTTTACCATATTTTTAAGGCTTGGTTTCACCTCTTCCCATTTTCTGGTTTTAAGTCCGCAATCTGGGTTTATCCAAAGTTGATTTATAGGTAAAACTTCTAAAAGTTTCTCGATTTGTTCAACAATCTCTTCTGTGCTTGGCACTCTTGGGCTATGTATATCGTAAACTCCCGGACCCACCTCTTGCTTATATCCTACTTTTGCAAAAATTTTAAGCAGTTCGTTGCCGCTTCTTGCAGTCTCGATAGATATAACATCAGCATCCATTGCTTCAATTGTTCTAATAATATCGTTAAATTCGCTATAACACATATGTGTATGAATTTGAGTTTGCGCATATGCCGGGGCAACACAAATTTTAAAATCTCTTACAGCCCACTTTTCATATTCGGCAATTTTACTAACTCTTAGCGGATACCCCTCTTTAAAAGCTGCCTCATCAACTTGAATTATCTTAATGCCTGCATCTTGCAAATCGCTAACCTCATCGGCAATTGATAGGGCAATTTGTTTAGAAACTTCGCTTCTTGGCAAATCGTCTCTTACAAACGACCAATTTAAAATTGTAACAGGCCCAGTTAGCATACCTTTCATAATTTTATTGGTTTTGCTTTGAGCGTAACTTATCCAGCTAACTGTCATTGGGCTTGGGCGGCTTACATCACCGTAGATTATTGGCGGTTTAACGCATCTGCTACCGTAACTTTGCACCCAACCGTTTTGAGTAAACGCAAAACCTTTTAACTGCTCTCCAAAATACTCCACCATATCGTTTCTCTCCGGCTCTCCGTGCACCAACACATCAAGCCCCGCCTCTTCTTGAAACGCTACGCAATCATCAATATAAGCTTTCATTACGCTTTCGTACTTTGCTTGTGTTATTTCTCCTTTTTTAAAATCGCGTCTTGCTTTTCTTATCTCTGGAGTTTGCGGAAAAGAGCCGATTGTCGTTGTTGGTAAAGTAGGATACCTTAGCACTTCGTGTTGAATTTTTATTCTATCTTCAAAATTATCGTCTCTTTGCAATTTAAAATCGCTATTAACTCTTTTTTGCACCTTAACATCGTGGATAATTTCAGCGCTTTTTCTTGTAATATTTGCTTGTCTGTTTTGCTCTAAAATAGTTTTAAGTTCGCTACTTAAGCTATCTTGACCGTTTTTAAAAATCTTTTCTATTATTTTAATTTCACCTAATTTCTCTTTTGCAAACGATAGCCAACTTTTAATCTCTTTACTTAGTTTCTCTTCGTACTCTAGAGTAAATGGAGTATGTAGTAAAGAGCAAGAGCTACCTATAAAAATATCTTCTTTTTTTATAACTTTTGCA
>CAZCOI010000035.1:0-1559 GCA_964500335.1 uncultured Nitratifractor sp. | reverse complement strand
AAGCGCTTCTTGTAATCGTTTAGGCAAACTCCCAGAAGGCGACAACTCCTCTTCGTCTCTAAAAATAGACCTTTTTAAATCTTTTGGTAAATTGGGGTATTTTATAGAGCCGTCTTTATTTTTTAACTCTCTTAAACTTTTTGGTATTTTATAGTTTTCTATACTTCTTTGAAGCCATCTTGCAAATTTTATATCTTTATGCTAGTAGCTTATAAAAGCTTGGTATTTAAAGTTTGTATTATTTCCCATTCCCCACCCCTTTAAAAATAAAGCTCTACTACAATTATACCAATTCCTATTTAGATTTTTGTTATTGGTGTATTGGTTGTTGGTTTCTGGTTTTTAGTTTTTGGTTTCTGGTTTTTAGCTTTTGGTTTTTGGTTTTTGGTTTTTAGAAAAGGGAGAAGGAAGAAAGATTAAGAGTTAAGTGCTAAGAGTTAAGAGTTTAGGATTTAGTGGTAGTGTATTGGTTATTGGTGTATTGGTATATTTGTGATGGGTAATGGGAGATGGGTAATAGTTGATAGGAGATAGGTGATGGGGAATAGGTTGTGGGTGATAGATTTTTTTAAACTTAGACATTGTAAGCTTACGGCTTAAAGCTTATTGCTTATAGCTTTTAATAAAAATCCTTGTTAGCTTAAGGCTTACAGCTTTTAGCTTTTATCAGTATTCCGCACAGCTTGTTACTTTACATTTTTACATATAAATTATAGAATTCTTTAGCACTTAAAACAAAAATATCTGATTTAGTAAAATCTTTTTTATTATTACTAATAATTAAATCTGCTTTAATCTCTTTAGCACAAAAATATTGAATGCCATCTTCAAAATCATTAAATTTAGAATGGTTTGCATTTTTAATTATCTTGTCATTAGCACAGATTATTTTATGCTTTTTTAAAAATATATTAATTATCTCTTTTATCTCATTTTTTGAAAAATATTTTCTAATAATATATGCTATATTAATAATAGTAATATCACTTAAATATATTTCAATATCTTGTTTTTCTAAATGTTGTATAAGGTTTTTTGAAATACCTTCGTCTCTGTTTAGTAATGCATCTAAAAATATATTAGTATCTATAAAAATTATC
This sequence comes from uncultured Nitratifractor sp., assembly GCA_964500335.1. GTDB lineage: Bacteria > Campylobacterota > Campylobacteria > Campylobacterales > Sulfurovaceae > JAADEQ01. The sequence continues at coordinate 459 of CAZCOI010000035.1, read as the reverse complement.
ATTAATTACAAATATCCCTTTTCTTGAAAATACTCATCTTTTAATTCACTATATGTTTTTTGATTATATTTATCTTTAATTTTATCGCTAATTTTATCTAAAAGCATATTTATCTCTTTTGCTTCTTTTTCTTTTGTAGGCTTCATTGCTAAAATTTTATTATGAAGCTCTATAGGTATATTTAATTCTTCAAAATTTTTAATAGTATCGTTATTATCTTTAGAAGAGTTATTATGCTTTATTTTTGCTTCTAAAAAAGATAAAAACATTTTTTCAATCTTTTCTTTCCCATATTTTTTTATATATTGCTCAAAAGAAGGATTTTCTAATTGTATATTTAGCATATTTTCTCCTTTTTATACTATTATTATATCATATTTTTATACTTTTAAATAATTTATGTATTGGTTATTGGTGTATTGGTTTTTGGTTTTTGGTGAAAGGTAGAAGGTAGAAGGG
>CAZCOI010000034.1:0-12732 GCA_964500335.1 uncultured Nitratifractor sp. | reverse complement strand
AGATGGAAAACCTCTTATTAAAATGAGTAATTTATATAAATCTTTACCATATTTAACAGGAGCTATTGCAATATTGAGTATAACTCTTTTATTATTATAAGGGTGATGAAAATGCACTTTTATTAAAAGCTTTAAGCTGTAAGCCTTAAGCAGTAAGCTTTAAGAACTAAGCACTAAGCTACCCTCAACCCTTAACTCTGAACTCTTAGCACTTAACTCTAAATCCTTCACCCTTCTACCTTCTCCCTTACTAAAAACTAAAAACCAAAAACCAATATACTACCACTAAATCCTAAACTCTTAACTCTTAGCACTTAACTCTAATCCCCCTTAACTCTGAATTCTTAACTCTTAACCCTAAACCCTTCTACCTTACTAAAAACCAAAAACTAGAAACCAATAACCAATACACCAACCCCTAAAAATCCTCTATCTCTTCAAAATAATCTATCAATTCATTTTTATCTATCCTGTTTTTACCATTTTTATAGATATTCTCTTCTAATTTTTTAATTTTATCTTTAATATACTCATCTTTAGCATATGGCAATAGAAGTTTAAAGAGCTCTTTATCACTTTTGGTTTTAGCTATTTGTTTAACTATTGGTAGCTCTTTTTTACTCTTTTTATTAGGGAAATATCTAATTAAAACAAATGTTAATATAGAGCCTAAAATTAAACCAACAATTAAATATGCAATATTAGATATATTTGATGATTTACTAGTTTTATCTATATTTTTAGGGCTCTCTTGAGTAGTTTTTGCTACCTCTATTTTTGGTTTTGTATAATTTTGCGCAATATTTTTTGCTCTTTTAACAACAACATTAATTGGGTTTGTTTTAACTGTTACAGCTTTTTGTAATTTATTATCAAAATACTCTAGGCTAATTGATGGAATTGTATAGTTGTTCTCTGCTACAATTGCAACTTTTTGAGTAAATTCTCCAACTTGCTTACCATTTACTATTTTTTTATCTACTTTTGGCTCATTATTATAAACCATACTATTTGGTATTTGAATATTAAATTTTTTAATATCGTCTAAGTTACCTTCGCCTTTTACTTTTATGGTTAAATTTACAGGCTCATTTGCGTTTGTTATATTTTTATCTACATTTGCTGTTATTAGAAAGTGTCCAAAAAGCTCTAAATTGTTTGGTAAAGGTTTAACATTTATAGTTAAAGAGTTTGAGTATATCTTTTGCCATTTAATACGGCTAAACAAAGGATTATCAAAAAATGGGTCATCAAAAGCGCTATCCATCTTTATAGCTTTTCCAATTTGCACAAAAGTTGGTGGTATTTTTAGCTCTCCACTCTTTTGAGGAGTAATTAAAAATTTATAAGTAACTACCTCATAATCTCCTTGTAATGCTCTTTTTGCATCTTGAATCTGCTCTACCCAAAAGTTCTCTAATTTTGGAGGGATTATATTTACTCTATCTACTTTAGTTCCTTGCTTTACTTTTAATTTTAAAGTCAGTTCTATTGGCTCACCAACCATAGCGCTTTGTTTTGTTGTATTTAGCTCTAAAACTATAGGCTCTCCATTTTTACTAGCAGTTGGCTTAACTACTTTTAGCTCTAAACTTTTTGTTTTATATAAATTTCCATCAACTTCTACCTCATATTCTGGTATAGTTAGGCTCTTTTTTGGATAAAAGTAGTAAGTTTTTGTTTTACTTTGGCTTAAGTTGCCATTAATATAGACTACTTGTGTGCTAATTGATGTATCTACTATACTAAAGCCGCCAATATTATCAATTTTTGGGAATTTTATATTTTTACCTTCAGCTTTGATAATAAGCTTTGCCTCATTACCGCTAAATATCTGATTTTGCTCTAGCGTTGCTTCAACTTTAGCACCTAAAAGATAAATTGTTGTAAATATAAATATTAAAAATATTCTACCAAGGTGTTTTACTTTCACTATCTGCTCCTTTTTTTGATGGTAGCTCTAACATTAAGCTATTAACTCCTTTTTTCTCTAACATTTTTCTCCATTTTCTCTCTTCCATATCTGAAATAGGCACACTTTTTAAAGCGTTAGCTTTTTTAGAATCTTTATTTCTATTTTGCTTTTTTTGAGCCTTTTGAGACTTTTGAACTTGCTTTTGCTTTTTTGTTCTATTTATATCTTTTTGCTCTTTTTGTTTGCTCTTTTGAGGCTGATTTTTTGTTTTATTACTATCTCTATTTTGCTCTTTTTGAGTCTGTTTTTGCCTATTTTTTGTAGAGTTGTTATCTTTGTTAGAGCTTTTGTTTTGTTGTGTTTTATTATTATCTTTTGAATCTTTTTTATTGCTTTTATTACTCTTATCTTTGTTGTTTTTTTGCTTTTGATTATTTTTTGAATTTTGTTTATTTTGATTACTCTTTTGTTTTTGGGAATTTTTATTTTGTTTATTCTTATTTTTTTGATTCTTTTGCTTTTTGTTCTGTTTTTTTTGCTCTTTTTTCTTTTTAAGCTTTTTAATAAGCTCTAAATTTGCTTTTGTATCTTTATCTTGTTTTAACTTTAGTGCACTCTCATAAGCTTTTATAGCATTATCATACTCTTTTAATTTAGCATAAGAGTTGCCTAAATTATGAAGCGCTTTAAATTTTAAATTTTTATCATTTACCCTTTTATACTCTTTTATTGCCTCTTTATATTTGCCAGCTTTGTAGTAGCTGTTTGCTAAATCATATATTGCGCTTTGCTTACCCTCTTTTGCAAGCTCTTTATAATATTTTATTGCACTATTATAATTATTTTCTTTATATGCGCTTTGAGCCTTTTTTGCACTAAAATAATCAAAAATACCACCATATAGACTAAGTGTTAAAAAAAACAATATTAATATTCTCATGCTATCTTCCTTTGTGGCAAGCTAAATAGCCCAATAAATAGCAATATAACTGATATAGTTAAAGGATAGTAAAATAGCTCTACTCTATCTTTGATTACATCTTGGCTCTCTTTTTGCGCTTTTAAAGAGCGCTCTATAATATCTGCTAGCTCTTTCATATCATTTGAGTTTAGTGAAGCCTCCATATAAGCACCTCCACTCTTTAAAGCTAGCTCTTTGATATTGCTATTTAGCTTTGAGTTAAATAGATTGCCATTATTATCTTTAATTAATGCTCCTTTTTTTGTAGCGGTTGCATAGATAAAAACTTTTATATTATTTTGCTTTGCATAAGCTATCTCTTTAGAAAAATCGCTCTTATCTCCGCCATCGCTAAATATTAACAGCGCTTTTTGTTTACTATTTTTAGTTAAGTCGTTAGCCGAGTTAAGTGCTTGCATAATAGAGGTTCCTTTTAAATTTAGATAATCAGCTCTTAAATGATTTGCTAAATATCTTAATGAACCATAATCGCTAGTTAGGGGAGCTACTAAAAAAGCTCTATCGCTAAAACCAAGAAGCGCTATTTTTGTCTCTTTTAAATTTGATAATAGCTTTTTAAATTTAGCTTTAGCAAACTCAAACCTATTTGGATAAATATCTGTTAAAAACATAGATTTAGATATATCTATTGCTACTACTAAATTTTTGCTTTGAGTTTTTACTTTTATCTCTCCATTATCAATTTGTGGGCGTGCAAGCGCAACTATGGCAAATATAAAAGAGAATATTAAAATTACTACTCTAGCTCTTTGAGATAGGCTATTTTTATTTGGACTAATCTTTTTTAAAATCTCTTTATTAAAAACTCTATTTAAAGGAGAGCTTAAATCTTTTGCCAAATAAAAAAGTGGCAATGCTAAAATTAAGAGCCACAAAATATAAGCTTTATCAAATAGCATCTTTTACCCCTTTAAATCTATAGAGTATTAGTCCAAAGAGCAAAACAACTCCAACTACTAGCGGATACTCAAAATAGTAACTCTTTTTTACATATCTTTTTGCTTTAATTTTACTTTTTTCTAGGCTATCGATTGTTTTATAAACCTTTTTTAAAGCCTTTGCACTTCTTGCTTCAAAAAATTTACCTCCGCTCTCTTTTGCAATATATTTAAGTACATTTGGGTCATAATCGCCAACTCTTCCAACTCCAATAGTATATACTTTAATACCATATTTTTTTATAGTTTTTATTGCTACATCAAGTGGAATTGAGTTTGCATTATCCATACCATCTGTTAGTAAAATTGCAATTTTATTTTTAGATTTGCTATTTTTAAATAGGTTTGCACTCAAAAAAAGAGCTTCATAAAGGGCTGTTTTATTATACCCAGCTACTCCAACATCTATTCTTTTTAAAAGCCTAATCATACTATTTTTATCGTATGTTAGTGGTACTGCTACATAGGCAAAATCTGCAAAAATTGTTAGACCAATTTTATCGTGCTCTCTTTGTTTTAAAAACTCTTGCACAATATTTTTAACAATACCAAATTTATTATACTCTCTCATAGAGCCGCTTGCATCAACAATTAATGCAATCTCATATCCTCTATCATCTTTTATCTCTAAGTCGCTCTTTTTAAGTGGTGTAGCAAGAGCTAGAGCAAAAAGAGCAACTACTAAAAACCATAAAATTTGTTGAATATAACTACTCTTTTTTGAAGATTTTTTTAACAACCTAAAACCACTAAAATATATCGCTTCACTCTTTTTAGGACAAAATTTAATACATATTAAATATAGCAAAATTATTAGTAACCATAAAGGATACTCTAGCTCTAATCCTGCCATTTTAATGCCTTTATAAATCGTTTTATCTCATTTTTTAAATTGCTATCCATCTTTGGAACCTCTTTTTTATATTTATATTCATCTAGTTTATTTAATATCTTTTTATACTCATTAGCATTACTCTCATCTATAAAAAGAGCAACATCTTGACTAAATCTATATGCAATAGATTTTGCATCATCCCAATTTATAGATTTAATATTATTTTTTGCTATCTCTTTTGGTGTTAATTTAAATTTTTTCTTTTTTGCTCTTTTGAAAAATTTAAAATATATAAAAATTAAAATCGCTATTAAAAGCAAAAATATAAATAACCATACTGGATTAAAAGTACTAACTTCAACAACATCTTTTATATCTTTTAATCCTTTTAACTCATCCATTGCTATCCTTTAAATATCTGCATTGCTTTTATATAGATATCATCGTCTGTATAAATCTTTCCGTTAGTTATGTTATATTCTAAAAAGTGTTCATCAAGTTTGCTATCATGCTTAATAAGCTCTTTTTGATACTCTTTTGCAATTGAGCGGTTAATAACTAACTCCATAGAGTCTAATGTTTTTGGGTCTATTAAACTTAAATCACCGCTAATATTTAAGCTCTCTTCTAGTTTGTCTCTTAATCTTATAGCATATAGCTGATGTTTAATTAACATACTTAAATCAATATCTTCTTCAAAAAAGTCTCCAACTATTATTACAATTGCTCTTTTTTTAAGCTTACTTTGCAAGTAGCTAACAAACTTATTATAATCTGCCTCTTTGCCTATAAGCTCTAAACTCAAAATATCATAAACACCCATCTCTACAACACCAGATTTTTTAGTTGGTTTGTAGTGTTTTTCTACTTTGTTGCTAAATAAAATTAACTCAAATCTATCACTATTTGCTATTGCACTAAAACCAAGCAGTGCAACTAACTCTGCCATTAAATCTTGCTTTAGCCTTTTTGTACCAAAATTTAACCCTCCGCTTAACATACAAGCTACAACAATACTTAGCTCTCTTTCTTCATTAAACTCATTTATCTTTAAATCGCCGCTTTTTGCTGTTGCTTTCCAATTTATCTTTCTTACATCATCACCAAAGTTATACTCTCTAATCTCAGCAAAATCTATACCATCGCCTTTAAATGATGTTAGATTATTGCCTAAATTCCCTGTAAATACATTTTTTTTGGCTCTTAAGATTATCTCTTTTGCACGTTCTTGCATCTTTAGCCTTATGGTGCTTTTATTGTTTGAAGTATCTTTTTAATAATGTAGTCGCTATCAACTCCTTTTGCCTCAGCTTTATAGCTAAGAATAATTCTATGTCTTAAAACACTATAAACAACATCTGCAATATCAAGAGGTGTTACATAATCTTTACCATTAATCAAAGCTTTTGCACGGCTTGCTTTATAAAGGTCTATACTAGCTCTCGGGCTTGCTCCAAACTCTAAAAACTCTGCAATATCTTCTAAATTATACTCTTTTGGGTACCTTGTAGCAAAAATTAGTTTTAACATATACTTTTGAAGCTCTTCATCTACATGAACTTGCTTATATTCAGCTTGAAGTTCATTTAAATCATCTTTAGTTGCAACTTTTTGTACCTTATCAAAGCCATTTTTTGCAACTCTATTTACAATCTCAAACTCCTCATCTATTGTGTTATAGCCTACTTTTACTTTTAGCATAAATCTATCTAATTGAGCTTCTGGCAATCTATAAGCACCCTCTTGCTCAACAGGATTTTGTGTAGCCATAACTAAAAATGGCAAATCTAATTTATATGTATTTTTACCAATTGTTACTTGCTTTTCTTGCATAACCTCAAGAAGTGCGGCTTGTACCTTTGCTGGTGCTCTGTTTATCTCATCAGCTAATAGCAAATTTGTAAAAACAGGACCCTTTTTAACATAAAAAGAGGCATCTTTTGGATTGTAAACTTCTGTTCCTGTAATATCGCTTGGCAGTAAATCGGGTGTAAATTGCACCCTTTTAAAATCTAACCCAATTGCATTTGCTAATGCATTAATAGCCGTTGTTTTTGCAAGACCTGGCACACCTTCTACAAGAATATGTCCATTTGCAATAAGCCCAATTAGCAAGGCATCAATTAACTCCTCTTGACCTACAATAACTTTTTTTACTTCATCTTTAATATTTTGTATAGTCTTATTCATAACTATCCTTATTTTATAAAATCTATAATAAATTGTTATATTTTATAACCATTTTTGTGGATTTTATGTGAAGTATATCTAAAAATTAATAGATTTTTTTGTTACTTAGGTAACAAAAGTTTATTTTAATTAAAAATTGTTAGAATATTGGTTAAACAAATCTTATTTTATAAGGAATTATTATGCTGTTTAAGAGGTTTTTATTATTTGTAGCTATTTTTACTATATCACTTAATGCTTGGAAGTTAGGTAGTTTAGGCAATTTTAAGTTTGAAAAGATGGGTAAAAGTAATGTATGGATTATGCATGGTCCTGCAATGGAGCCAAATGAACAAAATAGAGGTTTTATGAATAATCCAGCTTTTATTGAATCTAAAAATGGAATAATTGTAATTGACCCTGGTGGAAATTATAATGTAGGAGTAGAGATTTTAAAAGAGTTAAGAAAAGTTACAAAAAAGCCAATTTTAGCAATTTTAAATACTCATAAACATGGTGACCATTGGTTTGCAAATATTGCATTTGCAAAAGAAAATCCTAAAATACCAATTTATGCTCATCCTAATATGATAAAAGCCGTAAAAGAGGGAGAGGCTGATAAATGGTATGGAATTTTAGATAGGCTTTCTAAAAATTTAAAAGGAACTAAACCTTATAAATTTCCAAATCATGAAATTAAAGATAAAGAGAAGCTAGAAATTGATGGAGAGAAATTTATATTTTATCACCCTAAAAAAGCACATACAAATACAGATATTTTAATTGAGCATATAAACTCAAATACCCTATTTTTAGGTGATAATCTTATGAAAAATCGTCTTGGAGGGTTTGATGATAGCTCAAGTATAATAGAAAATATTAAACTTTTAGAAAATATTTTAAAAGAGAATAAATACTCATTATATGTTCCAGGACATGGCCCATCTGGCAAAGCAAAAGAGACTATAGAGCCATTTTTAACCTATCTTAAAATATTAAAAAAGTATGCAAAGAAAGCTTATGATGATGATAAAGAGTATTATGGATATAAAACAGAAGCTATTAAAGAGCTAGAAGCATTTAAAAAATGGGATGCATTTAATCATCAAATGGGAAAACACTTAAATAAAGTATATCAAGAGATAGAAGAATCAGATATGTAAGAGCTTATAAAAGCTCTATAATATCTGTAGGAATTAAAGAGTAGTTTGGTTTTTTATATCTTTGCGATGCTATACATAAAGCTAAAGAGCCATTAATTGCTGAATCTAGTGCACTATAGCCTTGAGCTAAAAGAGATGCTATTAATCCGCTTAAAATATCTCCGCTTCCTCCTTTTGCTAATAAGTTATCTCCATGAGGATTTATATATAATTTTCCATTTGATGCGACTATTGTATTTGCACCCTTTAAGAGTAAAATAGCATTTGGATATTTTAAGCTAAACTCTTTTGCTATATCAAATCTATTTTTTTGAATATCATTAATAGATAGTTTACTTCCCTCTAATATATTATATAATGCGCTAAACTCTTTAGGATGTGGGGTTATAACTACTTTTCTATCTTGTTTAATTATCTCTAAAAGCTCTTTTTTATATAGTGCATCTGCATCTAAAACAATAGGAATATTTGAATTAATTACCTCTTTTTGTAATATATCATCTTCAAAGTAGTTGCCAAGCCCCATGCCAATAGCAATTGCTGTTGTATTTTTAGGCAAAGTTGTAGATTTCATAATATAAGGAGGAGTCTCAACACTTTCATGATAAATTATTGTTGTTAAACCTGCTCCAAATCTTATAGCAGACATTGCAGAAATTATAGCCGCACCACTCTTTTGCCCACAATATATACCAACATGCCCATAGCTTCCTTTATGTGAATTTTTTAACTCTCTAACTGGTGGTTTATAGTCGTTTAAATCTAATAAATAGACATCTGAAGTATCTTCATAAAGCTCTCTTGCAACGCCTAAATTTGCTACTAATATATCTCCTACATAATCTTTTGCAAAATCACTATATAATGCCTCTTTTAAAGCCCCCATAGTTATTGTAGTATCTGCAAAAAATGCAACCGGATTTGGATTTCCTTTTATATCTAAGCCTGTTGGAATATCACAAGCAATTTTATATCCATTTAAAGAGTTTAATCTATTTACAATCTCAATACTTTGGCTATTTAACTCTCTATTGAGTCCAGCACCAAATAGAGCATCTACTATAATATCTGCATCTGTTAGAGTATCAATTGGCTCTATACCAACTAATTTTGCTCTATTTAATTGTAAATTTGCCATTTGACTTTTTGTTTTGAAGGGTAAATATAGCTTAATATCATAATCTTTATATAAAAGCCTAGCAAGCGCAATTCCATCGGCTCCATTATTTCCAGCTCCACTTACAATTAAAACTTTTGAGCCTCTATTAAAATTTTTTCTAATAAATTGCTCCATATAAACAGCCGCATGCTCCATTAAAATATCTTCGCTAAGACCATACTCTTTATAACATTTACTATCCATATCATAACAATTTTTAAAAACTCTTTGCATTTTTAGAACCTTTTTTTAAATTTTGCTCTTATTTTAATATAAAATTTGTATAATTGCAACTAATTTCTCAATGCCTGTTGGCAAAATCTGAGATGAAAGGGGGTGAGATAATGCCAGGAATTGTTGTAGGTTCAAAAGAGTCTTTTGATGAAGCATACAGAAAGTTCAAAAGACAATGCGACAGAAACCTAATTGTAACAGAAGCTAGAGCTCGCCAACATTATGAAAAGCCAGCTGAAAGACGCAAAAAAGAGAAAATCGCAACTCGCAAGAAGATTCTTAAAAAGCTTTATATGCTTAGACGCTACGAAGCAAGATTATAAAAGCTACCTCTTTTGAGGTTGCTTATATCTTTATAAATTTAAAATTTTAAAACTCTGATACAATTTTTTTTCACAAATAGTAATTTCTAATTTGTTTGACTATGCTAACTCTTGACAAATCAAAAAAAGATAGCTAAAATAATACTAAATAAGATACTAAAAAGGATACTTATTATGACACGAATTTTAGCTAATTACACGGCAAGTATATCCGAACTAAAAAAGAGTCCATCATCTATTATAGAAAATGCAAACGGAGAAAGCATTGCTATATTAAACCACAACCAACCAAGTGCCTATCTTGTACCAAGCGAGACTTATGAAAAGATGATGGAGATATTGGATGAGTATTATCTAATGCAAAAAGTAAAAGAGAGACTTAATTACAAAGAGAGCGATTTAATAGAGGCTTCAATAGATGAGCTATAAGCTTTATTTTATAAAAAAATCAAAAAAAGAGTGGGATAAACTTAATCCAACTATAAAAGAGCAGTTTAAAAAGAAGTTAGCAAAAAGGCTTATCGAGCCAATTGTGCCAAAAGATAAACTAAGCGGCTATGAAAATGTTTATAAAATTAAGTTAAGAAATTGGGGCTATAGGTTGGTTTATGAAGTTAAAGAAGATAAGATAATTATTGTAGTTTTAGCTATTGGAAAACGAGAAAATAATGATATATATGACTCTTTAAAAAAACGATTAGATTAAGTTATCTAAAATTCAACAAGTAGGGTCTATCAGACCCCCTGTTTATTTTTCTATTTTTAGTATTATATCACAAAATTATTTTTTAATATCTATAACCTTATCACTATTTTCAAAAATGGTTTTTACCATCTCTTGAAATCTTACAGGAAAACTTTCTATGTCCTCCTTCTTTGCATTTTCTCCTATTGCACTCATTAAAATAGCCATAGGATTTACAACTCTTTTAGGCCTATAATCTATCTCAATACTCTCTTGTGTATCAACTCTAGTAAATCTTACATCACTATCTATATCTGCTTCATAAAATAAAAGATTTCTTCTATTAAATTTTCCACCAGGTATTCCACCAAAACCATAATCCGTAGTAGCACCAGTAATATTTGATAAAACACAACCTACTACTCCTGCATTTTCCTCAGTTGGAGCTTTTTTAAGTTCTACTTTTATCTCTCCTCTTTTTGGAAGTTCATCTTTATATAACTCTTTTAATCCTTTCAAAGCTATCAAATAAGCTCCAGCTACAGTTCCACAACTATGTCCTGCTGTTTTTACTATATCTACATAGCTCATCTCTATTACACCATCTTTATTTACTCCTAAAAACTTTGCTAACTCATCAACTAAAACTATTTTTTCTACATCATCAAAAAATTTCAAATACTCCATATTACTTCTCCTACTAAAAATATATAACTTTTACATCTATCTCTTTATCCCTATCCAAAAGGAAACTAGCTTTTTTAAAGTTCGGTTTATTTGCAATATTTATACTTTTAAAGTTTGAAAGTCCTACTCCCTCAACAGGTAGTATAAAACCTTTATCCACTTTGCCATTTTTATTTTCATCATGTAAAATATTTACTGCATATACACCTTTTGGTAAATCTTTAAAAACTATTTCAGCATATCTATCTTTTATATTTGCCACCTTTTTTTTGAAATACTTTTTAAACTTTTCATCAGGCAAACTTCCATCTTTATTATATAGTGCAAACTGCACAACTCCCTTAGAATTTCTAAGTCCATCAACTTTAACTTTTAAACTATATCCCTCTTTAGCAAAAAGCGATAAACTCAAAACAAAAATAATCATAGATAACGATCTAATCATGATAATTCTCCTTAATTTTTTTAGAGTATCATAGAAAATATCTATAAACTATTTATGAATTTTAAAGGTATATTATGCTTGAAATCGCAGAAATAATAGGAACTCTTGCTTTTGCTATGAGTGGTTACTTCGTAGGGGTTAAAGAGAGGCTTGACTTTTTAGGTATCTTTATCACTACTTTTTTAACTGCACTTGGTGGTGGAGTTATTAGAGATATTTTGATAGGAAGAAAACCTATAAGCTTTACAGATGCTACATTTCCAACTATAGTTTTAGCAGTTATTATTGTAGCCACTCTTCTAAAGCTTCATAAAAATAGCTCACTAGAAAATAAAAGTTATTTTATCATAAGTGATACTTTAGGACTTGTTAGTTTTGCTATAAGTGGAACTTTAGTAGCGATAAATGCAAACTTTAGCATCTTTGGAGTCTTTTTAACCGCTCTTATCACTGCGGTTGGTGGAGGTGTCATAAGAGATATGCTTATAAACAGAGTCCCTCTTCTTTTAAAAAGTGATTTTTATGGAAGTGTGGCTATTGTAGTTGCTATCATGATTTATATCTTGCATATATTAAATACATCAAACTTTTTTTGGATAAGTATTGTATTTTTCTTTGGTGTTGGGCTTAGACTTGTGGCATACTATAAAGATTGGCATTTACCAAAGGTTGGTTAGGTATAATTCGCAAAAAATCTAACTAGGAAAAACTATGGCAAAAGTAGCAACAGGTAGAGCTTTAGGAAGTTCTAAGCTTCTCGATGAGTTTAATGCATCACTTATGTTTGATAAAGAGTTATATAAAGAGGATATAAAAGGTTCTTTAGCACATGCTTCTATGCTAAATAAGCAAGGCATACTTACAGATAAAGAGTTAGAAGATATAAAAAGTGGACTTTTACAAGTTGAAAAACTTATAGATAGTGGAGAGTTTGAGTTTAATATATGCGATGAAGATATACATATGGCTATAGAGAAAAAACTTACCGAACTTATAGGACAAGCTGGGAAAAAGCTTCACACTGCAAGAAGTAGGAATGACCAAGTAGCAACTGACTTTAGACTCTATGTTCAAAAACAAAACATTATCATAAAAAAACTACTTTTTTCTTTGATGCAAACACTTTTAAAGCTATCAAAAGAGCATACCGATACACTACTACCGGGTATGACACATCTTCAACATGCTCAACCTATA
>CAZCOI010000033.1:0-2305 GCA_964500335.1 uncultured Nitratifractor sp. | reverse complement strand
TAGCTAATGTTGATAATCTTTTGGTTGATAGCAAAAAACCAATTGCAAAATTAAATAAGATTTTAGATCAAACAACTAAGCTAACCAAAAATCTAAATAAGATACTATCCAAAAAAGATATTCAAAATTTAGGTGGCAATTTAAATAGGGTATTAATAGATCTAAAAAGAACTCTAAATAGCACGAACAAAGCTATAAAGGGTTATAGTAGCGATTCGTTATTTGGAGATAAGCTAGAGGCAACCCTAAAAGAGATACACAATACCAGCGAGCAGACTAATAGGCTTTTAAGAAAGCTAAATAAAAAACCAAATGCACTAATTTTTGGAGAGTAGATATGAAGTATATAGTTTTAATTTTAGCACTATTTTTCAGTGCTTGTAGCACCAAGCAAAGCAGTTATATTTTGCCTAGTAATAGTTTAGTTTCAATAAAAACTATAAAAAGACAAATAGGCGTTAAAAAAGTAGAACTTCCAGAGTATTTAGATAGCGATAAGATATTGATAAAAGAGGGCAATAGGCTAAGTAGCATAGATGCAAATTTTGCAACAGATGCCAGCACTCTTTTGACTCATAGAGCAATAGTAGATTTAAAAAGAGCACTAAATAATCCAAATGTATTTTTATATCCATGGGATGTCTCTAAAAAAGAGGGTTTTATTGTTGAGATAAAAATAGATGATTATATATATTCAGATGGTGTTGTTAATTTAAGTGGAACATATTTTATTAAAAATGCCAATAATAGTGTAGTAAGTTCTAAAAATTTTATGCTATCTGGCTCAACAAATAAAGATGCCAACTCAATAGTAGTAGCATTAGGAGAGCTTTTTGATAATCTAATGTTAGAAATATCTCAAAAAATAGCTAGATAATAGCTTACTTTTAGTAAAATTACAAAAAGTATATTACAAAGGTAGATAATGAGTAATTTTATGATCTTTTCAGGAACAGCAAATCCAACTTTAGCACAAGAGATTGCAACATATTTAGAGATGCCACTCTCAAGTGCTACAATCAATCGCTTTTCAGATGGCGAGATAAATATTCAAATAGCAGAATCGGTTCGTGGAAAAGATGTATATATAGTTCAGCCAACAAGTGCACCAGCAAATGCAAACTTAATGGAACTTTTAATTATGGTAGATGCTCTTAAGCGCTCTTCAGCAAAAACAATCACAGCAGTTATTCCATACTATGGTTATGCAAGACAAGATAGAAAAGCAGCTCCTAGAGTTCCAATCTCTGCAAAGCTTGTTGCAGATATGCTTGAGACTGCTGGAGTAACAAGAGTTGTTACTATAGATTTACATGCAGCTCAAATTCAGGGCTTTTTTAATATCCCAGTAGACAATCTTTATGGTGCTTCACTATTTTTAGATTATATAAAAAGTAAAAACTTTAAAAATCCAATTATTGCAAGCCCCGATATTGGTGGCGTTGCAAGAGCTAGATACTTTGCCGAAAGACTTGGTCTTGATATGGTAATTGTAGATAAAAGAAGAGAGAAGGCAAATGTTGCTGAGGTTATGAATATTATTGGAAGTGTTGAGGGTAAAGATGTTATCTTAATTGATGATATGATAGATACTGCTGGAACTATGGTAAAAGGTGCGAAAGCCCTAAAAGAGAATGGCGCAACATCTGTAATGGCATGTTGTACTCACCCAGTACTATCTGGTCCTGCATTTGATAGAATTGAAAATGGTGATATTGATGAACTAGTAGTTTCAAATACAATTCCTCTAAAGCAAGAGAGCCCAAAGATAAAAGTATTAAGCACTGCTAAGCTTTTAGGCGAAGTTATTAGAAGAATAAACAATAACGAAAGTGTTAATTCACTTTTTGATCTATAAGGGTTTTAATGTCAAACAAGATTCCACAAAGCAATATTAGAAACTTCTCAATTATTGCTCATATTGATCATGGTAAATCAACATTAGCAGATAGAATTATTCAAGAGTGCGGTGCAGTTAGCGATAGAAAAATGAGCGCTCAAGTTATGGATACTATGGATATAGAAAAAGAGCGTGGAATTACTATAAAAGCTCAAAGTGTGCGCCTAACTTATCATAAAGATGGGCAAGAGTATATACTAAATCTTATAGACACCCCAGGACATGTTGATTTTAGCTACGAGGTTAGTCGCTCTTTAGCCTCAAGCGAAGGGGCGCTTTTGGTTGTAGATGCAAGCCAAGGGGTAGAGGCTCAAACAATAGCAAATGTATATATCGCGCTAGAGAATGATTTAGAGTTAATTCCAGTTGTTAACAAAATTGACCTTCCAAGTGCAGATCCAGATA
>CAZCOI010000032.1:0-17218 GCA_964500335.1 uncultured Nitratifractor sp. | reverse complement strand
AAAGAAAAAAAGCTTCAAATCCAAACTTTTTAAATAATCTTTTGCGAAAAATCAATAGAAACAAAAGCTACCCAATTGTTGCAAAAAGAGCAGGAATTAGTGGAAGTGTTAAGATATCTTTTACTATTTTGCCAAATGGCGAGGTATCTAATATATCAATTAATGGACCATCAATTTTTTATAAATCTTCATACAATGCAATTGTTAAATCTTTTCCAATTGATACAACAGATGCACCTTTTTATCTGCCAAAAAGAATAAATATGCAACTTCTTTACAAAATATATTATTACTCCCCCAACGAATAATCTTAAATTTTGAGAGAGTCAAAAGTGGTGAGATGTTGATAAAAAAATCTGTAGGACTTTGGCTTTGCTAATTCAAAGATTTTTTTAGTGACAGATTGCCGCTTTTGGCTCTCCCCAAAGGGTGTAGTGCTTTTGTTCATACTCTGCGTTAGATTTTTTCGAATTAGCTACGGCTAGTACTTCAAAAATCTGCCTTGACTATGAACAAAATCACTACATCAAAAGTTAAGACTATTCATTGGGGGAGTAATAATAGAGTCTAGCGCATAGTTTAGGTTTAATAAATAATATTTATTTATAAATTTTGGTAAAATAGCATAAAAAAGGCTTTGAATGATTAAACTAAATTGCGATATTGGAGAGAGTTTTGGTATATGGCAATTAAATGACGATAGTAAGATTATGCCATTAATTGATATGGCTAATATTGCTTGTGGATTTCATGCATCAGACCCTTTAAATATTCAAAAAAGTATTGAACTTGCAAAAAGATTCAATATTAAAATAGGTGCTCATCCAAGCTATCCTGATTTAGTTGGATTTGGAAGGCGTACAATAAAGTGCTCTTTAGAAGAGATTAAAGCTATATTTATATATCAAATTGGTGCTTTAAGAGCAATTGCAAATAAAAATGGTACAGATATTAGTTATGTTAAACCTCATGGTGCTTTATATAATGATATGATGAATAATATTGAGATTTTTGAAGCTTTAGTATCTGCTTTAAGAGAGTATGATAAATCATTAAAATTAATGGTACTAAGCAGTAATAAGAATAAAAAATTAAAAGATATTGCAAAAGATATAGAGTTAATTTTTGAGGTTTTTGCAGATAGAAACTATACAGATGATGGATTTTTAGTCCCTAGAGGTAAAAAAGATGCCGTAATTACTGACATCTCTTTAGTAATAAAAAGAGTTAAAGATATTTTAAATAATCAAATAATATACTCAATTAATAATAGAGCTTTAAAATTAAGTGCAGATACAATTTGTGTACATGGGGATAATCAAGAAGCTCTAAATTTAGTAAAAGCAATTAAAGAAGTTTTAGATAATGAAAATTAAATATTATATAGCTTCAGTTAATAGCATACTTATTAGCTTTTGTAATGAGATTTCAATTAATTGTTCTAAAGTTGTGCAAAAAAGCTTTTTTTTATTAAAAAATGAGCTTGAAGCACTAGATATTGTAGCTTCATATAGCACTATTTTAGTTACATTTGATATTTTAAATGATAGTTATTATACAATAAAAGAGAAGATTGAAAAAATCTTAAAAAATATTGATAAAGTAGAGTTAAAAACAGACTCTAAAATAGTAGAAATTCCAGCATTTTATGATGTTAGTGTAGGTTTAGATTTAGATAGAGTTGCAAAATTTAATAGTCTAAATATACAAGAAGTTATTAAAATTCACTCAAAAAAGATATATTTTATCTATACAATTGGCTTTTTACCGGGATTTGCATATATGGGAGATGTAGATAAAAAGATATCTACCCCAAGGTTAGATAAACCTAGAGCAAATGTTAAAAAAGGTTCTATTGCAATTGCAAATAGACAGTGTGCAATATATCCAAAAGATTCAATTGGAGGATGGAACATCTTAGCAAAAACTCCAATCAAGCTTTTAGATAATAGTAGTGTATCCTTATTAAAAATAGGACAAAGAGTTAAATTTATACCAATTAATAAGGATGAATTTTTAAAATTAGGCGGCACAATATGAGCTACTTTTTAATAAAAAAGAGTGGATTTTTAAGTACCATTCAAGATATTGGTCGTTTTGGCTATGGAGAGATTGGAGTATCTCAAAGCGGCGTGCTTGATGAGATAGCATATAACTACTGCAACAAAATTTTAAATAATGCTTTTAATAGTAATGTTTTAGAAATTACTTATGGCAACTTTGAGCTTCAAAGTTTTGGAGATACAATATTTTGTATAACAGGAGCAAAAGCTGATATCTTTTTAAATAATATTAAAATTAAAAGTTATAAAAGCTACAAAATTAAAAAGGGCGATATATTAAAAATTGGTTTTGTAAAAAAAGGAGTTAGGCTATATCTTGGTGTTAAAGGGGGTTTTTTAGATAAAAAGGTATTAAATAGTTATAGTGTTAGCATTAAAGAGGATATAAAAAAAGCTATCAAAGAGGGAGATAAATTATACTTTAACAATAGCTATTTAAATATAAGCTCATACCTTAAAGATAGTTATATTCCAAAATATCATTCCCATTTAGAGTTAAGAGTAGTTCTTGGTTATGAGAGCGAACTTTTTAAGAGGAGTGAAATTAAAAAATTTTTTAGTTCAAAATATAAAATAAAAGCCCAAAATAGAATGGGCTATAGCCTAAGTGGTGCTAAAATAGAAGCTAATTTTGAAATAATCTCAAATCCTATTAGCTTTGGAGCAATACAAATTACAAAAAGTGGAGACCCTATAATACTTCTTAAAGAGCGTCAAAGTATTGGAGGCTATCCAAAAATTGGCTCTTTATTTACAATAGACTGTTTTAAATTAGCTCAATTAAGAGAGAATCAAACAATATCTTTTAAACCAATATCTTTAAATATAGCAACAAAGAAGCTAAGAGAATTTTATAGCTTTTTTAGATAATTTAGAGCTGTTGCAATAATATCATCACTATCTTTACTAGGAGAATTTAAAACTACTCTATCTACACCCTCTTTATTAAACTCTATAAATACTCTTTGTTCATAACTAGATACCTTTTTAATATCATGCTCTTTTGCAAGAACTTTAATCACCATTAAATCAATAAACTGCTTAGTAATTTTATCTAATTTACCAAATCTATCAACAATCTCTTCTTCTATCTCATAAACTTCATTTGTTGTAACTGCTTGAGACAATCTCCTATAAAGTTCTAATCTTAATCTATCTTCATTTATTAACTCATCACTCAAATAGGCATCTACACTAAGTTTTATCTCAACACTTTTGGTACTCTCTTGCTCTTTACCACTTAATACTCTTATTGCATCTTCTAACATTTTTAGATACAAAGAGTAACCAATCTGTTTTATATGACCACTTTGGGCTTCGCCAATTAGGTTACCGCCACCTCTTATCTCTAAATCGTGCATTGCAAGTACTGCTCCGCTTCCTAACTGGCTATGGCTCTCTAATGCTAAGAGTCTTCTTTTGGCATTATCATTTAAAGCCTCTTTATTATCTACAAAAAAGTAGCAATACCCCTCTACTCCGCCTCTTCCTACTCTTCCTCTTAATTGATGCAAATCAGCAATCCCAAAATTTTGTGCATTATCAACTATCATAGTATTTGCATTTGGTAAGTGTATTCCAGACTCAACAATAGAGGTACTTAACAATAAATCATACTCTTTATTTTCAAACTTTAACATCTCTTTTTCTGTTATAGATGGTGATACTTTAGAGTGAAGCACTGTAATTCTTAAATTTGGCATCTCTTCTAAAAGCTCCTCTTTTTTAGCCTCTATTGCGGCAATTGAGTTAAATACATAAAATATCTGTCCACCACGGCGAAGCTCTCTATTAATTGCCTCTTTTACAGCTTTTATATCATAATCTTTAACAAAAGTTCTAACACCAACTCTTGTTGTTGGCGGTGTATATATCTCGCTAAAACTTTTTATTTGAGATAGAGCCATATTTAAGCTTCTTGGAATTGGGGTAGCAGACATAGATAGTAAATGCGTATTAATACTTAACTCTTTTAGAGCCTCTTTTTGCTTAACTCCAAATTTGTGCTCTTCATCAATTACAACCAAACCTAAATTTTTAAATTTAGCACTCAAAATTGCATGAGTTCCAACTACTACATCTATTTTACCGCTACTAAGCTGTTCTAATATCGCTTTTTTATTTTTAGCTGTTGTAAATCTATCTAGCTTTGCAATTTTAATATCCCACTTTTCTAAGCGCTCTTTTAGGCTGTTGTAGTGTTGAGATGAAAGCAGTGTAGTAGGTGCAATTATAGCAGATTGGTATCCATTTTTAGCCACTGCAAAAATAGCATTCATCGCTACTTCAGTTTTACCAAATCCTACATCTGCACTTAAAAGCCTATCCATTATCTTTTGGCTACCTAACTCTTCTAAAATCTCATCTATTGCCCTTAACTGATCTGGAGTATGCGTAAAACCAGCAGATTTTAAAAATGCCTCCTGCAAGCTCTTATCCACAACAATTTTTATTCCTTTTTTTAGAACTCTTTTTGCATTTAACTCCATAAGCTCTTTTGCAATAGCAAAAAGTTTTTGTTGAACTTTGCTCTTTAATTTTGCAAAAGATGCTTTTCCTAATTTATCTAAAATTGGCAATGAACCACTGCTTGCAACATATCTATCAATTACTTCTAAATTTTCTACAGGAATATATAGCATATCATCACCTTGATATGCAATTGAGACAAACTCTCTAAATCTTCCTAAAACCTCTCTTTTTTCAATACCTTTAAATATACCTATTCCATAATTTTCATGTACTACATACTCACCAACTTTTATCTCATCTAAAATTAGAGTTGGCTTTTTAACTTTTCTTCTCTTTTTCTCTCTATTTATAGATAAAATAAGCTCTTTATTTGAGGATAAATTTAAAATACCATCGATATATTTAATATTTAGCTTTTCAATATGTGGAAGTGTACTAGCTCTAATTTGGGTTTGATTTTTTGAAAGAATTGTAATTTTTTTATCTAAATTGGCTTCAATTAATTTATTTATATCTATTACTTCTAACTCTTTATACTCATTCTCTTTTGGAAGAGAATTTAATTTAAATACTTCTTTATCTATTAGCGGTTTTGATAAAGCTAAATCATAAAACTCTTCTACCTCATCTAAAATTAAACTACTGCTTGAAATTGCGCTATACTCTTGCAGATAATTTGTTGCTAAATCATCTAAATGCCAAAGCCCTAAAGATGCAATATCTTTAACAAAAGCATCATATTTACTATTCTCTACCCTCTCTTGAAGCTCTAAAAAGCTTTTTTTATCTAAAGCTAAAAAAGCACTAGCAATTTCAACACTTTCAAACTCATCTTTTTGGCGCTTTTGGGTAGATATATCAAAAGCTCTTATCTCCTCTACCTCATTATCAAAAAGAGATATTCTAATAGCATTTTGCAAATTTGGAGGAAATATATCAATAATATCTCCTCTAAAAGAGACTTCTCCTTTAGCGCTAACTACATCTACAAAACTATAGCCCCAATAATATAGCTTATCTTTTAACTCTTCTAAGTTTACTAAATCTCCAAAATTTATACTAAAAGTATCTAAATATTTGCATTTAGGAAGCTTTAATGTTAAGGTTCTAAATGGAGCAATTAATATTGAACTTTTGTATTTACAAAACTCTCTTAAGTTATTAAAAGCAATATTTATATCTTTTATATAGCTTCTTGTATCATCAGATGGAGTTAATCTAATATCAGGCAGTAGAAAGACTTTTTTATCAAAATATCTATATACAACCTCGGCTCTTTTTGCCTCTTTATCATCTTTTACCACTAAGATTTTTTCTAAATTTTTACTATTTTTAATATATTCAAACAATCTAGCTTGATTCATAAATACCCTATCTAAAAATTTGCAAAATTCTATCTAAAATTGATTTGATTTAATCTAAAATTTTATAGATTATCTCTTGGAAGTTTCTATTTTTTCTTATCTCTTCAATCTCTAAATTTTGGATATTTAATTTAAAAAAATCATCAATATTTTTGACTTTATTAATTGCTAACTCTCTTAAAATAATACCTCTATAAGCTTTTGCCCAATGGCTTACTACCTTGCCATCTTTTAAAAATTTTAGTGTTGTATAAAATTTAGAAGGCTTATAGAATCTATTATAATAATTAGCGCGAATATCTAAAATATCTTCGTTTTGCAAATATGCATCCAAAGGCTCTTTTAAAGCTTTTTTATAGATTGAATCAACCTTTAAATTATCTATTTGTTCACCTTGTTTAAGACGATAATTTGGTATATAATCTTTTGCTCTAATAACTCCAAAAAGGTTAGAAAAAATCAAAACACTATTTTTAATATACTCTTTTGATTCTAAATTAAGAGAGTCATAATCTAAAAAATCAAAAGCAACTCCTATGTATCGTTTAATTGCAAGCATTGTAGGCTCTTTTGTAATATCTTTAATATATTTTAAAATTTCAGCCTCTTTTTTAAGCCCAAACATTTTAGATATTTTTTGCATATCATTTGAATTTAAAACTTCTAAATAACTATCAATTAGCTCTTCTCTTATACTATTAATTTGAGGTAAAAAGAGCTCATCTAAATTAAACTCTTTATCTCCTCCATCTCTTTTTGTTTCGCTAGGAGCTAATAAAATCTTCACTAAATGCTCCTAATTGTTGCATTTGCTAAAAGTTCTGGATTAAAGTTTTTTATTCTTAAAGCTTCGCTTTTTGAGTTAAAAGGACCTACTAAAATAGTTCTACCCTGCTCTACTACATTGCTTGGCAAACCACTAAGCTCAAGCTTTGTAATAATTTCGTTTGTCATATTTGGCGATGAGTGCAATAATATATAGTAGTTATTTGCTGTAGATTTTGTACTTTGAGCTTGTGTAAATATTTGATTAGGAGTTGTGTAATTTTGGTTTTGGTTAAAAGAAGCACTATATCTAGGCAAATCTTTTTTTATAGGTGCTTTTGCAATATAATAACTATTAACTTTTGGTCTAAATTGCTCATAATTATTAAAATTATACATTCTTCTAGCACCCAAATATCTACTTCTATAATATGGAGAGTTTAAAGAGCTTACTACAACTCTTTTTTTAGAGCTACTTGCATGTTGAAACTTTCCATTACCTAAATAGATTCCAACATGGGTAACTTTGCCACTTCTATATTTGCTTGTATCAAAAAATACTAAATCGCCTTTTTTAAGTTGGTCTCTTGGAATTGGTGTACCAACTCTATACTGCTCTCTAGCAACTCTTGGTATCTCTATTCCCATAGAGCCATATGTATAATATGTCAAACCTGAGCAGTCATAACAACCATCATTCTCAGCACCCCAAACATATCTATGCCCCATAGTTTCATAATTTAATCTATTAAGTGCTCTTAAAGATGGTTTAAATCTAACCTTTGGCTTATGTATAGAGTAATCATACCGTTTTGCACATCCGGTTATAAAAATTATTAAAATAGTTGCAAATAGTAATCTAATCATTTTTTAATATATCATTCATTCTTTTTGTATTTTTATCTTTATTAGGATCTTTTAATGGCTTTTTAAGCTCATAAATTATTGTTGCAATTAATGTAATAGCAATTATAGCTATTGCAATATGCAAAATATAGTTATCAGCTCTAAATAAAAGCTCTGCTCCTAAATAAGTTACCTCTTTAGCCATATTAAATCCTTTTTTTAATTATAACAAAGTAATATTAATAAATATTTAAATTATAAGCATTGCATCACCATAGCTATAAAAACGATATTTTTTACTTATTGCCTCTTTATATAAGCTTAGGGTTTTTTCTCTACCAATAAATGCACTAACTAACATAATTAAAGTACTCTTTGGTAAATGAAAATTTGTTAAAAGATAATCTACTCTAAGAGGCTTATTATTTGGATTTAAAAACAAATCACACTCTCCATAAGGCTCTTTTACTCTAACATAATGCTCTATTGTTCTAGTGCTTGTTGTTCCAACAGCTAAAATTTTTTTTGTGCTATTGATTGCTTTTATCGCTTCTTTTGGAATATTATAGATTTCTGAGTGCATTTTATGTTCTAAAATATCTTCTACCTCAACACTTTTAAATGTACCTATACCAACATGTAAAGTTAAATAGTAGGTATCAAATTTACTTTTCAATTCATCTAAAAGTTTTGGAGTAAAATGCAAAGATGCTGTTGGAGCGGCAACTGAACCCGCATTTTTAGCAAATAGAGTCTGATAATCTTTCTCATCCTCTTTTGTATCTTGCCTATTCATATATGGAGGCAAAGGTATATGACCAATTTGCTCTAAAATTTTTACTAACTTATTAAAATCTATCTTTTTATTATCTAAAAAAAATTCAACTATCCTACTTCCATCACTATTTAGCTTTAAAACTTTTGCAGATAAATTATTATCAAATTTTAAAATTACCCCCTCTTTTACTTTACCTTTAATTAGAGCTAAAAAGGTGTTATTTTTAAGCTCTTTTATAATTAATAGCTCAATTTTACCGCCACTTTGCTTTTTTCCAAAAATTCTTGCTTTTATAACCTTTGTATCATTTAAAAATATTGCTGTATCTTTTGGTATAAAATCTAAAATTTTATTAAATGTTGTATGGATTATCTCATCTGTATCTTTTTTATATATTAATAATCTTGCACTATCAGCTGGATTTGCTGGTTTTATAGCAATTAGCTCTTTTGGAAGGTAGTAATCATAAGAGCTTGTTTTGCTATCTAAATTATTGTGGTAATTTTGGCTCTTCATTACTATCTTCTTTACTATCCTCTTCTTCTTTATAAGGGTTAATGATTTTTGCTACTAAAATAGAAACGCTATATAAAAGTATTAAAGGTGCCGCCATTAGCATTTGTGTTATTACATCTGGCGGAGTTAAAAGAGCCGCAATTATAAAGATAATTACAATTGCATATTTAAAAAATGAAATTAGGGTTCTTTCTGTTACTAAACCAATAGAGGCTAAAAAGTAAACAATCATTGGTAATTCGAACGCAATTCCAAAACCAAATAAAATTTTTGCAAAAAAGCCAATATAATCTTCGATATTAATAAGCGGTGTATAAAGAAACGCACCAAAAGTAATTAAAAACTGAAATCCAAATGGTGTTACAATATAGTAAGCAAAGAGTACACCTAGTGCAAACATTACAGTTACACCAATTAAAAATGGCAAAGCCATCTTTTTTTCGTTATCATAAAGCCCCGGTGCTACAAAAAGCCACCCTTGCCAAAGTATTATTGGCAATGATAAAAATATACTAGCATATAAAGAGACTTTAAGTGCTACCATAAAAACCCCACCTAACTGATGGGTTGTAATACTACCCCAAAATACACTCTCACTACTCTTTTTTGCCTCATTTTTTGCTAAAGTCTTTGTATATAAGGCTAAATCTTTTAAACTTTTTGCAAGACTCTTCTCAACACTGCTAGAGTCTGGATTATCTATTATACTATTAGCGCTTTTTATTGCTTTATCTGCTAAAGATATATTACTATCTGCAATTACTGCTTTTGTAATATTTAACTCATCTTTGCTATTTCCTACACTCCACTCTCCCTCTTTATTTTTTTCTACAATCTTTCCAGCCTCAACTAAAGCACTCTCAAGCGGAGAAGTAACCCAATGTAAAATTGGTTTATAAAATATAAATGATATTATAAATCCAACAATTAATGCAATAACTGATATAAATATTCTTTTTCTAAGCTCTTCTAAATGTGGTTTAATTTCTGAAAACACTATACATCCTCTCTATCTAAATGTTTAAAACTATTTTGATTACTCTTTTTATCTTCTTTTTTTTCACTGCTCTCTTTTGCATCTTTATTACTTTTAATATTTTCTTTATTTGCAATCTCTTTTTTTGGCTCTTTTATACTATTTTCTAATGCTTCAAACTCTGCTTCTGCATCTTCAAAAAGATCATCAAAAAGCTTATCATCATTAATATCGTTTGGTTTAAAGCTACTCTCTATTTGAGCACTTTTTTTAACTGATTCTATCTCATTATTTGCAACATTTTTAAATGCTTGTAAATCATTTTTTGCTTTATCAAGCTCTGATTTATACTGCATAATCTCTGCTCTTAACTCATCAACTTTTAACTCTTGTTCAAGTGTACTTTTTGTATCATCAAGCGCTCTTTTTATTTTGCCAAGTGTTCTTGCAATTGTCTTCATTGTATCTGGTAATTTATCTGGTCCAATAAAAAGTAGTGCCAATACTGCAATTAATAAAATCTCCGTAAAACCAAGCCCAAACATATATATTCCTAATTTTTTTAGCTATTTTATCTAATTTTGCATTATAAACAGTGCTAACTCATCACTTAAAAAATACTCTTTATTAAAATAGATGCCATTTTGCAACTCTAATTTACCCTCTTTTAGTAAAATAGATGCCCTCTTTTGCATACTTTTTGAGAGTATATCTTGTTTTACTCCTACAATTGAGCGAAATCCTAAAAATATCTTTTCTGTTAAAATATCATCTTTAGTTAAATTCTCTACTCTCCTAAAATATGGCTCTTTAATAAATTTTTCTATATTTGTATGCGGATAGTATCTTTTATTATCTATAAACCCAACTGCTCCAGCTCCTACACCTAAATAGTTTTTATGCTCCCAATATCCAAGATTGTGTCTGCTATGATAAGTACCATAATTTGATACTTCATATTGGCTAAAACCTCTATTTATAATATAATCTCTTATAAAAAAACCAAGCTCTTCACTCTCTTTTTTTATACCTGTTTGTTTGCTAAAAGGTGTAGCTTTTTCAATTGTTAGCTCATAGCAAGAGATATGATTTATTGGTAAATTAAATGCTGTTTTTAAATCATCTACTAAAAGCTCTTTTGTATCTATATATAAATCATAAATAATATCTAGCGAAATATTTTTAAATCCTATATTAAAAGAGTTATTTATAGCATCTATTGCATCTATTTTTGTATGGGCTCTATTTAAAATTTTTAGCTTTTTATCATTAAAACTTTGTACTCCAAAACTAACTCTATTTACACCTAAATTATACATACCCTTTAGCCAATCTTTTGTAGCGCTATTTGGGTTCGCTTCTGTTGTAATTTCTATAGAATCTTTAATATATGGCGATAAAAGATTAAATATCTTTTCATAATATTTTGGCTCAATTACCGAAGGTGTCCCTCCTCCAATAAATATAGTCTCTAATTTATTAACATTTTGCAACTCCTCTTTTAAAGAGATATATAAAGCTTCCATATAATCTTTATATAGATGCTCTAAATTTGTAAAAGAGTTAAAACTACAATAGCTACATTTAGAATCACAAAAAGGTATATGTAAATATAATAACATAGATAATCAACTTATAATAGGTTTTTAGATAGAATTCTATCAGAATTTTTAAAAAATTAGATTTTTTATAAGTACAATAGGGGTAAAAGATGAGTGAATATCAAGAGTATCGCCCCAATGTTGCAGCAATTGTACTATCTTGCGAGCACCCAAACAAGGTGCTCTATCTTTTAGCTAAGAAAAAAGGTGTAAAAAAGGCTTGGCAATTTCCACAAGGCGGAATAGATGCCAAAGAGACACCTAAAGAGGCTCTATTAAGAGAGTTAAGAGAAGAGATAGGAACTAATGATGTAGAGATTTTAGCAGAATATCCAGATTGGATACGCTACGATTTTCCTACATCTACAAGCAATGATAAATGGTATCCATACAAAGGGCAAAACCAAAAATATTTTTTAGTCAGACTAAAAAAAGAGGCGATTATTAATTTAAATAGTTTCAAAGAACCTGAATTTGAAGATTATATCTTTGTAACTGAAGAGGAGCTTTTTAAAAAAGCTTTATATATGAAAAGAAGAGCCTACAGAAAGGTTATTGATTACTTTAAAAAGGAAGGATATATTTAATGTTGGTTGTTCAAAAGTATGGTGGTACAAGTGTTGGAACATTAGAGCGAATTAAAAATGTTGCAAATAGAGTTGCTAAGAATAGGCAAGAGGGTAAAGATTTAGTTGTAGTTGTTAGTGCAATGAGCGGTGAGACAAATAAGCTAATAGAGTATGCTCATTATTTTAGCAAAAATCCTTCAACTAGAGAGATGGATATGCTTTTAAGTTCAGGTGAGCGCGTAACTGCGGCACTGCTTGCAATTGCACTTAATGAGATGGGGCATAGCGCAATCGCACTAACTGGAAGACAAGCTGGAATTATTACAGATACAGTTCATACATATGCAAGAATTAAAGAGATACAAACTAATAGATTAGAGCGTGAAATTAAAGATGGCAATATTGTAATAGTTGCTGGATTTCAAGGAATTAATGAAGATGGCGAAGTTACAACACTTGGGCGCGGAGGAAGCGACTTAAGCGCTGTTGCACTTGCTGGAGCTCTTAAAGCTGATGCTTGTGAAATTTATAGCGATGTGGATGGTATTTATACAACAGACCCAAGAATTGAACCAAAAGCCAAAAAATTAGATTTTATATCTTATGAAGAGATGTTAGAACTCTCAAGCCTTGGAGCTAAAGTATTGCAAAATCGCTCAGTTGAGTTAGCTAAAAAAATGGGTGTAAAGATAGTTGCAAGAAGCAGTTTTAGCGATAATGAAGGAACAGTTATAGCACAAAAAAAAGGAGAAGATATGGAAGAGGTTTTAGTTAGTGGCGTAGCGCTTGATAGGAATCAGGCTAGAGTATCATTAAGAGGTGTTACTGATAGACCGGGCATTGCGGCAGAGATTTTTAAAAAGCTTGCTGATAATGGTGTAAATGTAGATATGATTATTCAAAATGCAAGTTTTGACGGAACTACCAATTTGGGCTTTACGGTGCCTCAAAATCAACTGCTTAAAGCCAAAGAGGTAATTGATAGCTTTGACCACGATATAGAATCTGCAGATTATGATGAGAATGTAGCAAAAGTTTCAGTTGTTGGCGTTGGAATGAAAAGCCATAGTGGTGTTGCAGCAACTGCATTTGAAGCTTTAGCAAAAAATGGTATAAATATTGAGATGATTTCTACAAGTGAGATTAAAATATCTATGATAATAGATGAAAAATTTAGTGAACTTGCTGTTAGAGTATTGCACGAAGTATATGGACTAGATAAATAATGGAATTTAGCGAGTGGATTTTAAAAGCAATTAGAGAAGAGGGCTCATCTTTTAGCTGGATGGAGGAGCATAGATTTAATTGGATTCCACAAGTTAGCAACGCTATTTCTAAAATTTTAGAAGGGTATAGTGTAATAGTAATTACAGATAGAGAGTTTGACTGGTTTGGAAACTATATAATAAATAAAATAAACTCTCTATCTAAAGATAGACCATTTATACCAATATATGGTTTAGATTGTATCTTTCCAACTGCATATAAATTAAATGAAGCTGATGAACTTGACTCTCTTTATGATATGTTAGATATATCTTTTAATAATGGATATCTATTTTGGTATATTGGGTGTGGAGAGCATAAGCATTATGAGTATATAGAGCAAGATAAAAGTAGTATTATTTGGCGTTTAAATCATGAAGTAGAAGGGTTATTTAGCTTAAATAGAGCCGATAAGCTAATTGATATTAAACTAATTCAAGTATTTAAGCTCTTTGATAAAGCGCTTGATGCGGCAATTATTGGAGAGGTTGAGCTTTGAAACTAGAGCCAATCTCACAAGTAATAATTAGCAATGACTTTTTAGGCATTGTAGAGAAACTTAAAGAGATTGCACCAAAAGATTCAAGATTTGAACTATTTATAAAAGATGAGACAAACTTTTTAGTAAGTGATGCAAATGAAGTTATTGCAAAAGCTTACCTCTCATCTAAAGAGAGTGTATTTTTGTGTTTAGGGGCAAATACATTTTCAGATGTTGTACAAAATAGATTATTAAAAATAATAGAAGAGCCACCTAAAAATAAATATTTTATTCTTATTACACCTTTAAAATCTGCTCTTTTGCCTACAATTAAATCAAGGCTTCCTGTAATTAATCTATTAGATAACGAAAATGAGATAGAGCTAAATTTAGATTTATATAACCTAAATTTACAAAGTGTTTACGATTTTATACAAAAGAATAGAAGAACAAATATTCAAGATGGCATAAAGCTAACAGAAGAGATTATAAAAGAGGCTATTAAATCTAAAAAATATAATATAGATGAGAGCCTATTAGAGCTTTTTAGCAAATTAAGAACAGCCCTTGATATGGGTTCTCCTGTAGATTTTATTTTAACTACACTTCTTTTAAAACTATTAGCAAAAAAGAGTAAATAATGAAAGTTTATCAAATTTCTAAACCAAAATCTAAAGAGTATCTAAAAAATCTAGGTGTTAGTGATGGCGGTATTGATATTATTGCTAATAAAATGGATTTGTTTTTTATTGAGATAAAAGAGCTAAAAGCACCTGCTGTAAATATTTTAAAACAAGATGCCCTAAGTATTGGAGCTGAACTTGCAGTGCCAAGTGGTGCTATTTTGTGCGATAAAGAAAATTATGACTGTTTACTAATAGGAACTAAAAAAGAGTTAAGTATTCTTGCTAAAAAGGAGCTTGCTCAACCATTTGGGCTAAAAGAGGTTGCTAAAAAGATTAAAGAGATAATTAATTATAAAGAGTTCCCTATTAAAATAATGGGTGTTTTAAATATAAATAATGATAGTTTCTATAACGGTAGTAGATTTAGCCAAAAAGAGGCTATAAAAGCAATAAATAAGATGGTTGATGATGGAGCTAAAATTATAGATATTGGAGCTGTATCTTCAAGACCTGGTTCAAAACCAGTTAGCCAAGATGAAGAGCTAGCAAGAATTAAAAGTTTGCTAGATACAATAAAAGAGCAAAAGTTGTATGAGATTGCTACTTTTAGCATAGATAGTTATGCTCCAACTGTTATAAGATATGCTCTTGATAGCGGATTTAGTATAATTAATGATATAACCGGCGCAAGAGATATAGAAGTAATAAAGCTTGCAAAAGAGTATAATTCAAAACTTTGTATTATGCATATGCAAGGAACCCCGCAAACTATGCAACTTAATCCAAGTTATGAGTGTGTAACATATGAAGTTGATAGCTTTTTTGAAAACCAAATAAATAAGTGTGAAGAGATAGGAGTTAGTAAAGATAATATTATTTTAGATGTAGGTATTGGCTTTGGAAAGAGTTTAGAGCATAATATTACTCTACTTAAAAATCATGAACATTTCAGACACTTTGGATGTGAACTACTAATTGGGGCTAGTAGAAAATCTATGATAGATAAAATCTATCCATCAAATGTAGAAGATAGGCTTCCAGGAACTTTGGCAATTCATTTAAGTGCAATAAGCAAAGGTGCAACAATTGTAAGATGCCATGATGTAAAAGAGCATACTCAAGCTATAAAAGTGTGGCAAAGGTTAAAATAGACAATAAAATGTGCAAATTATGCAAAAGATAGAGTATTTAAAGAGGAATTTTAATAATTTATACTTTGAAAAAATCTTTTTAAACTCGCTATTTAGCTTCTATTTTAAAGCTAAGATATGTCATAATCTTTTATGTTAAAAAAAAATCTATATACTATATTTTATATTATTATTGCTATTGTTATAGTAGTATTAAGTATAGACTCTTATATTAAAGATAATACAAAAAGTAAAATTTACACAAAAATAGAAGATATTCCCAAAAGAAATGTAGCTTTAGTTTTAGGAACTGCAAAATATGTTAAAAGAGGTAAAATTAACTACTTTTATAAATATCGTATAGATGCAGTTGCAAAACTTTTTAAAGCTGGTAAAGTAAAAGCTATATTAGTATCTGGAGATAATGCTACAAGATACTATAATGAACCTCGCAGAATGTATAAAGATTTAGTAAAAGCTGGTATTCCTAAAAGCAAAATATATCTTGACTTTGCAGGATTTAGAACTTTAGATTCTATTCTTAGAGCTAAAAATATATTTAATCTAAAAAGCTTTATAATTGTAACGCAAAGATTTCATCTTGAAAGAGCCTTATTTATTGCAAATAAAAATGGACTTGATGCAATAGGATTTGTTGCAAAAGATATACCAAATACAAAAGCCGCTCTTAGAATGAGAGCAAGAGAGTATTTTGCAAGAGTAAAAGCCTTTTTAGATGTATATATTTTGCATACAACCCCGAAATTTTTCGGAAAATTTGAAAAAATCCCAATAAAAGAGAATGAAATTGATAAATAATTTAGATGAATATAAAAAAGCGGTAGAGAAGTTAAAAAAGTGGGCAAAAGCCTATTATATAGATAACAATCCGTTAGTTACCGATGAGGTGTATGATAAGTTATATCATGAAGTAAAAGATTTCGAGCAAAAGCATCCAAGTTTTATTGATTACACTTCGCCAACCCAAAGAGTGGGTGCGCCTTTAAGCGAGGGGTTTAAAAAGGCAAAACATTTAAGCCGTATGTGGAGTATGGAAGATGTTTTTAATAAAAACGAGTTAATTGAGTGGATAAATAGAATAAATAAGCTCGCATTAATTGATAGATATTATGTAGAGCCCAAGTTTGATGGAGCAAGTTTAAATTTAATTTACGAAGATGGGCTTTTAGTTAAAGCAATAACAAGAGGAAACGGCGTTGAGGGCGAAGATGTTACAAGTAACGCAAAAGCTATAAACTCTATTCCGCTTGAGATTGAGCACAAAAATTTAATAGAGATACGCGGCGAAGTTTTAATGAAATTTAGCGAATTTGAAAGAATAAATAACGAGCGCATTAAAATGGGCGAAGAGCCTTTTGCAAACCCAAGAAACGCATCTGCTGGAACTTTGCGTCAGCTTGACCCGCAAATTGTGGCAAAAAGAAATTTAATTTTTATGCCGTGGGGCGTTGGGGTTAATAGTTTGGATTTTAACTATTTAAGCGAACTTATGGGGTATGTTTATGCGCTCGGATTTATTAAACCCCCAATTAGAGAGGTTTGCAAAGAGGTTGAGCAAATCGAGGCAATTTATGAAAAGCTAACTAATATGCGCCAAAATTTAGATATTATGCTTGATGGAATGGTAGTAAAGGTTGATAGCATAAATTTACAAGATATTCTTGGCTATACCCAAAAGGCGCCAAGATGGCAAGTTACTTACAAATTTCCGGCAATTGAAAAACAAACGAAAATTAAAGATGTT
>CAZCOI010000031.1:0-10342 GCA_964500335.1 uncultured Nitratifractor sp. | reverse complement strand
TATAAACTATTAAATAGTTCTAAAAATTTATTATCTAATTTTGAAGGTTTTCCATTTTTTATATATACTATTTCAACTTCCATTGAGAATATTTTGCAATCATCTTTAAAAATCTCTTGCAAAAGGGTAAATTTAACTTTGCTTTTATTTAAAAGCTTACTTTTTACTTCTAAAATATCACCAAGAGTTGCACTTTTTAAAAATTTGCAATTAAGAGAGCTAACAATATAACCACTATTGCTATCTTTATTAAATGGCTTTAATCCATTTTTAAATAATATTTCACTTCTAGCTCTTTCGCAAAAGTTTATATATTTTGTGTGATAAACAATACCACCAATATCGGTATCTTCAAAATAGACTCTAATTTTCATTTAAACCTCTTTATGATATTTAGATATTTTTATCTATTTACTAAAAATATATATACAAAACTTCCAATAAAAATAGATAATAAAAATCTTCTAAAATAGATGTGAATAATAATTGTTGTAGCAATTGCAATTAACTTATATTTTAATAGATTCCAATCTATATTATGAGGAAAAAGAATATATAAAGTTAATATGCTAAGTAAAACAACAGGAAATTCATCTTTTAAAAATATAAATTTTTTAGCATACTTTTTTAAAAATATAAATGGTAAAAATCTTGTTAATAGATTTGCAAAAGTTGCTGTTAAAACCTCAAACATATTTATGCCTTATAATAATTATTATTAATGATAGTAAAATAGAAAATATTAGGGCATTTTGTAAACCCAATATATAAAAAATAAAAAATGATACTGCTCCAATAATAATTGAGGTATAGTTTTTGCTATTTAAAGCATTTTCTAATAGGATTACAACAAATAAGGATACTAATATAAAGTCTAAACCTTTAATATTAATATTTACACTTTTTGCAAAAATAACTCCGCAAATAGTGCCAAAAATCCAATAAAGATGATTTAATATAGATACATATAAATCATATTTTGAATCCTCTTTTTTATGGATTAAAATAGCAAATGTCTCATCTGTTAGAGCAAAAATTTTATAAAAGTTATTTTTATATCTCTCCAAAAAGGTTATAGAGTAGAAAAATTGCCTAAAATTTAATAAAAAAGAGGTTAAAAAGATATCTATTAAAGATAGCTTTTTATACATTGTAATTAACAAAAATTGCAATGAGCCAGAGTAAATAATAATAGACATAAGAATTACTAAATATGGTTCAAGCCCCATATTAAGGGCTACAATACCAAAAGAGAAACTTAATGCAAAATAACTTATAAATATTGGAAATGTATCTTTTAAAGCTTCTGCAAACTTCATTCACCTTTCCTTAATATTATAAGTTGTGTGCCTCCATCTTTATATGTTGGGTAGAAGTTAATATGATGTTTTAATTCAAATCCTAGCTCTTTTGCAATCTCTATTAAATTAGCGCTAAATGTTTTGCACTCCTCTTCATAATCTAAACCAGCAATTAAAGCCTCTAGCTCTAATATCATAAATAGATAATATGCAGTAAGCTCATTTGCAATACTTTTAAATTGTATAGCCTTTACCTGATTAAATAGCTTATTTAGTAAGTTTTTAGCAAGGCTAACTTCATTATTTAAAGCTAAATATCTAATATTAGGAATATTTTCCCTAAATAGCTCATAAAGCTCTTTTTCATATGAATCTAAGCCAAATATTGGGAACATTACTTTTATCATATATGAAGTATGATGAAGTATAAGATTTCTTTCTCTCTCAAATTTTGTCTCATATTTAGATATAAACTCATCACTAATAATAAAATATCCACCACTATTTAAGATACTATAAGCTTTTTCTAAAAACTCATACAAATTCATATGATGAGATGAACCAACAGAGAGTAGAGTATCAAATTTATCATCGAAATTAGATTTTGTAAAACTTTGTTGATAGATATTTTTAATATTTGGAATTTGCTCTAAATAGTAAATACTTTTTAAACTTGGCTCAATACAATCAAAAGTAAATGCATTATTTGTAAATTGATTGATTAAATTTAGATGATTTCCTGGCCCTGAACCAATATCAAGAATTTTACCTTTTATATTTTTCTTTAAAAAAGAGCTAATTAATAGAGCTTGAAATGTGTAGCCTGGATGAAAATATTCAAAGTAGCTATATAAATCTACATTTATTCTTCTCTCAAAATCGCTATCATTTTTAGCATAATTTTTATTAAAGCTAAACTCTTCAGTTTTTACTCTATTTTTTGGAATTTGAAACAGTATAGACATCTCATTTTTTAATAGTTTATAAGCAAAG
Source organism: uncultured Nitratifractor sp. (assembly GCA_964500335.1). GTDB lineage: Bacteria > Campylobacterota > Campylobacteria > Campylobacterales > Sulfurovaceae > JAADEQ01. The sequence goes on along the minus strand of CAZCOI010000031.1, from coordinate 8,048 downwards.
ATATCCTCATTTTTATAGTTCTTTAATATTTCACAACTCATCTGTTTTAAAAACTTTTTAATGCCTGATAGATTGTTTCTTCTAACTAAAGATAAAAATACTCCACTACTACTTTTTACTATTTGAATATTTTTTACAATTTCTCTATAATCGTAAGTATCCTCTTTTGGAAAAACTCTAATTGTATCAATTCCATTCTCTAGCTCATTTTTTACTTTTTGAACATAGTGGTCGTTAAACTGTTTTATAAATCTATCATCATAAAAATATTTTTCATAATTTTTAGGATAAAAAATACTTACTAAAAAGATTACCTCATCATCCATAGCCTTATAAATATGCGGTACATCTGCATTAAATTCAAAATTCTCTTTTTGAGATATAAGTTTTGGGTTTTGTATCTCTCCAACTAAAATAGAGCCTTTAATTACATAAATTTGTTCAATTACACCATTTGCATGAGGTTCAGATACATAAGATGCATAGTTTAATAGAGTCATTTTATAAACTTCTACATCATCATTTCTTTCAACTAATGTAACGCTTGTATTATCTTGAGTAATTTTATAATCTTTATTAACAAGCTCTCCAAATGAGATTTCTAAAATTTTTGCAATTGACCATAATGTATTTATAGTTGGGTTTGTTTTATCTTCTTCTATTTTATGTAAAGTTGATTTTGCAATACCAGCTTTTTGTGCAAGGGCAGTTAGATTATAACCTCTTTTTTCCCTGTAAAATTTAATTTTTTTGCCTAGTTTCATAAAGAAGCCCTTTATATATTGATGTTTCTTTGGAAAAATTATATAGTAAAAGATTTAAACTAAAGAGCTAATATAGCTTTTATAGAGCAATTTATAGGACTATCAATTTTTAAAATTTTTATAAAATATATTAATAAAGATTTTATATTTTAAAATTTGTTTGACACATAAATATTGCATATAGATATATAAATAGTACCAAAATGATGAAAAAATGCTATAATCTTAAAAAAATATATTTCAGAAGGTTATATTTTATGTTGGTAATTATTGGTAATAAATATTATTTTAATGAATATGATATAAATTTATTAAAAGAGAAATTTGAAGAGATAATATTTTTGCCCTATTATGAAAATGATGCTCAAGAGGCGGTTTATAGGCTAGATACTCTCTATCAAGAAGGCAAAGTTAAACTTGTTGTTTTAAATATAGATGGTAAAACCAATATATATTTACAAAAGTTTCTTAGCTCAAAGGCAATAAAATATATCAATGTAGATAAGTTTTTAGAAAAATATCTTTTTAAATGCTTAATTACAAAAGAGATAAAAGAGAGTTGTAAAAGGTTAGAAAAGTTAAAAACATACAATAAATGGCAATTTTTACTAAAAAAGGTAATAGATTTAATAAGTGTTGTTCTATTAGCAATAATTACAGCACCAATTGCACTATATAGTCTTTATAAAATAAAAAAGGAGTCTCCAGGTTCTATAATTTTTAAGCAGACTAGAGTAGGTTTAAATAATAAAGAGTTTACATGCTATAAATTTAGGTCTATGCATGAAAACTCTTATCACGACCCATATACAAAACAAAATGATAATAGAGTATTTAAATGGGGCAATTTTATGAGAAAAACAAGAGTTGATGAATTGCCTCAGATGTGGAATATTATTAAAGGGGATATGCACTTAGTTGGTCCTAGAGCAGAGTGGAATATTTTAGTAAAAAAGTATCAAAAGAGTATTCCTTGCTACTCAAAAAGGCATTTAGTAAGACCAGGTATTACAGGTTGGGCACAGGTTAATTATCCTTATGGAGTTAATGAAAATGATGCTTATATAAAACTGATGTATGATTTATACTATATAAAAAATTGGAGTTTGTGGTTAGAGATAAAAACAATATTACTAACAATAGGTGTAATATTATCTAAAAAAGGATTATAATGCTAAATTTGAAACTACTCCCATTTCATTGTGTTATATTAATAGAAAAGTGAGTATAAATATGTTAAGATTATAGATATAAAGGATATAAAGTGAGTAAAAAAGATAACGATACAATTAATATAGCAAATTTATTTCGCTTTATTAAAAAGTACTTTTTATTTGTTGTGATTAGTAGTATATTGGGGTTTGTTATCTCTTATATATATGTATATTTTAAACCAAATATCTATAGAGCAACAACTACAATGCTTATAAATAAAGAGAAAACCTCTTTTTCATCAAAAGAGGATTTTTTAAAATCTGCATTTGGGCAAGGTGTATCAGATATTGATACAGAGCTTTTAATTTTAAAATCTGAGTCTATTTTATCTTTGGCTCTTAAGCAAGTAGATTATCAATATAGATATTATGGGATAAAAAATTATAAAAAAGTTGAATTATTTGATAAATCTCCTATTTTAGTAGATATAAAAAAAGGTTTTAATATTAGATTTAAACTAAATATTATAGATAATAATAGATTTAAATTAATAGCAAAAGGCAAAGATAGCAGTGGTAAAAAATGGAAATATAATAATATTCATAGCTTTAATAAAGAGATAAAAAATAGATATTTTGATTTTACAGTTAAAAAAGTTGGCAAATTAAATTATAAAAGTTATGAGTTTGAGATTTTAGATAAGCAACATACTTTAGCATATGTTAAAGATATGTTAAATGTAAATCCTGTTAAAAATGGTTCATCATTAATTAGTATATCTATAGAAGATACTATTCCACAAAGAGCGGCAGAGTTTGTAAATACTCTAACAGATGAGTACCTAAAAGAGAGCATTAAAAGAAAAACCAAACAAGCAACTTTAAAGTTAAACTTTATTGATGAACAGTTAAAAAAAATTACAGATGCACTTAAAGGAACAGAGTTAGAGTTAGAGAGGCTAAAGAGTAAATCAAATAGCGTTGCAACCACCTCAAAAAGAAGTGTTGATGTAAAGGTAGAGATAGAGAAGTTAAACCTTGAAAAAAAGGTAATTACTACACTTTTAAATCAGATAAAAAGAGGTAAAAGTATAGAAAATATTGCAATTATTGGAGTTGAAAATTCAAACTCTATATTAGCTTTAATTTCAAATTTGCAAAAAGCTATTGTTCAAAAAAAGGCTCTATTACAAGAGTTTACACCTATGCATCCAGAGGTTATTAAAGTAAATGCAACAATTAAAGAGCTAAAAAGAAGTATCTATCAAGGCTTAAAAAATACTCTTTTAGTAATAAAAGAGAAAGAAAAGGCACTAAAAGCTCAATATAATAAAGAGCAACAAAAGATAGCTAAACTGCCAGAGTTAGAGAGAAAATTAAGTGAGCTAAAGAGAAACTATTTAGTAAATGAAAAAATCTATACTATACTATTAGAAAAACGCTCTGAAATATCATTTGCAAAGGCTTCTACTATCAATCAAAATAGAGTAATTGACAAAGCAAAAGTTCCTCAAAAACCAATTAAACCAAAAAGAAAAATTGTATATATGGTAGGAACAATTTTAGGATTTGTTTTTGGTACTTTTATAGCATATATTCACTATCTATTAAGCTCTAAAATATTATATAAAAAAGATATTATAAATATTACAAATCAAGAACCAATAATAGAGATACCTTGCATAAGCTCATATAAAAAAGGCAATCTTTTAGTATTAAATAGCAAATATGAGCAAGCTGTTAATGCCTTTAGAGAGCTTAGAATTAATTTAAGATATATTCTTGATAAAAAGAGTATGGTTATTAGTGTCATATCTTATGATGAGCAAGAGGGTAAAAGCTTAGTATCAGCAAACTTAGCTACAAGTATGGCACTTAGTGGAAAGAGCGTGCTATTAATAGATATGGGTTTTGCAAATCCAGCATTAAATGACTATTTTGGAGTTGATACAGCTAATGGCATTGGAGATTATCTTAATGATGACTTAATCTATTCATCTATAATAAACTCTACAAATATTAGTAATTTAGATTTAATAATAGCAGGCAATTATGATGTTGGAACAATTGGTGAAAAGATAGATAATAAAAAGATTGAGGAGCTTTTAAGTCAGATAAAAAAGTTTTATGATGTAATTATTATTGATACATCTGCATTTAAAAACTCTGTTGAAAATAAAGTTATTATTGATTTAAGTGATATATCTTTATTTGTAGTAAGATATAACCATAGCAAAAGAGAGAATTTAGAAAAGCTTAATAAGTTAAAAAAAGAAAATAGCAAAAGAGAGTTTGCAATAGTATTTAACTGTGCAAAAAAAGAGACAATATAAGGAATAAAAATGAAAAGAGTTTTTTTAGTAATTTTAGTACTATTTATGGTAGGATGTACACACAATAGTAAGCTTAGACTATTTCAATCGGATAAAAAGGTAGCAAACAAAAGTACATATCAAGTTAAAACTTCTACTTATAATAGAGCTATTATTGATTATAGAATTTTAAAAAATGATAGATTATCTATAGTTATCTATCAACATCCAGATTTAATTCCACAATATTTGCAACAAAGAGGAGTATTAGTTGATAGTAGTGGTAGCGTATCTTTGCCATTAGTTGGGAGAGTACATCTAGCAGGACTTACTCAAACTCAAGCTACTAAAAAATTAGAAAAAAGCTATGCAAGATATCTTAAAAAACCAGCCTTAAATGTTGAGGTATTAAATAAAAGAGTTTATGTTTTAGGTGAAGTTAATAAACCAGGTCCTATTACTTTAGATAAAGAGCAGATGAATATAATAGAGGCAATTTCATTTGCTGGAGGTTTGAGTGATGATGCCTTAAGAGATGATGTAATTGTAATTAGCAATAATAATTATGGTCAAATGCAATTAAGACATTTAGATTTAACAAACTTTTCTAAATTAGTTGCAAGTAATATGATTTTAAAACCAAATGATATTGTATATATTCAGCCAAATTCAGCAAAAGAGTTTGATATTGCCACAAAAGGTACACCAATGCCATTTGATATTTTAAATAGAATTACAGCACCATTTGTATCTATTAAGACAATTACACAATAAATTAGCAACAAAATGACATTTTTATTATAGAAAATGTACATATTTTAGCCAAATATAGCATAAAATGGGTATAATTAGCATATAATAATGTAGGAGATTATATGCTAAAAGTGCTAGTAGTATTTGGAACAAGACCAGAAGCTATAAAGATGGCTCCTGTTGTTAAAGAACTTCAAAAAGATTCTGTTAATTTTGAAACAAAAGTTTGTGTAACAGCACAGCATAGAGAGATGTTAGATCAAGTATTAGAGCTTTTTGAGATAGAGCCAGATTATGATTTAAATATTATGAAAGCAAATCAAGATCTATATGATGTGACAGCAAATATATTATTAAAAATGAGATTAGTTTTAAAAGATTTAAAGCCAGATATAGTTTTGGTTCATGGAGATACAACAACAACTTTTGCTACTGCACTTTCAGCATTTTATAAACAGATAAAAGTAGGACATATAGAAGCTGGTTTAAGAACCCATAATTTATACTCTCCTTGGCCAGAAGAGGCAAATAGAGTATTGACTACACAAATTACTGCTTATCACTTTGCTCCAACACAAAGAAGTAAAAATAATTTAATTAAAGAGTCAATAGATAATAAAAATATAATAGTAACTGGAAATACAGTTATTGATGCACTTTTTTGGGTACTTGATAAAATTAAATCAGATAAGAAATTACAAGATAATATTAACTCAACACTTAATACTCAACACTTAACACTACAAAATAATCGTAAGATTATTTTAGTTACAGGGCATAGACGCGAAAATTTTGGAGATGGATTTTTAAATATTTGTGCTTCACTGAAAGAAATAGCCCTTAAAAATGCCGATTTTGATATAATTTACCCAGTTCATTTAAATCCAAATGTACAAAAACCTGTTTATGAAATATTATCAGGTGTTAAAAATATATATCTAATTGAGCCTTTAGCGTATGAAGAGTTTGTATATTTAATGAGTAAATCATACTTTATAATAACAGATAGTGGAGGAGTACAAGAAGAAGCACCAAGCCTTGGGAAACCAGTTTTAGTTATGAGAGATACAACAGAACGCCCAGAAGCTATAGATGCAAATACTGTAAAGCTTGTTGGCACTAAAAAAGAAAAAATAGTAAATGAAGCTCAAAAATTGATAGATAATAAAGATTACTATTTATCTATGAGTCAAGCTAATAATCCTTATGGCGATGGTAAAGCAAGTCAAAAAATTAAAGACTTTTTGAAATTGAAAATGGAGAATAAAAAATGATAAATATAGATAATGAAAACTTGATTTTACAAGATTATAAAAGCAACTCTAAGGTATCAAATATCAATTCTAAATTTAAAAAAGTTTGTGTTATAGGATTAGGCTATATTGGCTTACCAACTGCCGCACTACTTGCAAACAGAGGATATGAAGTTCATGGAGTTGATATTGTTCAATCAACAGTAGATACAATAAACCAAGGTAAAATTCATATTGTTGAACCTGACCTTGATACTTTTGTAAAGTCTGCTGTAAATAGTGGTAAACTAAAAGCAGATACTAAACCTTCTGAAGCAGATGTTTTTATAATAGCAGTTCCAACACCTTTTTCTGATGGATTTATACCAAATATTGATTATGTAATATCGGCTACTAAATCCATTGCTCCTTATGTCAAAAAAGGAGATATTATTATTTTAGAATCAACCTCTCCAGTTGGAACTACTAATAAAGTAGAAGAGGTCTTAAAAGAAAAGGGTGTAGATACTTCAAAGCTATATATTGCTCATTGCCCTGAAAGAGTGCTTCCGGGGCAGATTATGAGAGAACTTATAGAAAATGATAGAATTGTTGGCGGAATTACTAAAGAGGCAACAAAAGAGAGTGCAAAATTTTATAAAACCTTTGTAAAGGGAGAGGTTTTACAAACAGATGCAAAAACTGCAGAGATGGCAAAGCTTACAGAAAATAGCTTTAGAGATGTAAATATAGCATTTGCAAATGAGTTAAGTATTTTGTGTGATAAGTTTGGTATTAATGTTTGGGAGCTTATAAGATTAGCAAATCGCCATCCAAGAGTAAATATACTTCAGCCTGGAGCTGGTGTTGGTGGGCACTGTATTGCAGTTGATCCATGGTTTATAGTACATAAAGGTGGTAAAGATGCAAAAATTATAAAAACCGCTAGAGAGGTAAATAGTTATAAAAGCGAGTGGGTAATAGAAAAAATCAAAAATAAAGCTTTAGAGTTTGAAATTAAAAATGGTAAAAAACCAAAAATTGCTTGTATGGGGTTGGCATTTAAACCTGATATTGATGATTTAAGAGAATCTCCTGCATTATATATTACAAAAAGAGTTGCCCAAGAGCTTGATAATGTAATTGCTTGTGAGCCAAATATACCATTAGATTTTGATTATTCAAAATTAAAAATTAATAATTCAACATTTCAATTAGCTAATATAAATCAAGTAATCAAATTGGCTGATATAGTTGTATTTTTAGTAAAACATAAAGAGTTTAAATCACTAATCACCAATTACCAATCACTAATTACTAGTAAACAAATTTTAGATTTTTGCGGGGTGTTTAACTAATGGATATTTTAACTTTAATAGGCAGAACAAAAGAGCTTTTTTCTAAAGATTTGCAAAAGTATGAAAAAGAGTTAAGCAATATTGTTTCAACTTCTTCTTTTTTAGTTATTGGTGGAGCTGGTAGCATTGGTCAAGCAGTTACAAAAGAGATTTTTAAAAGAAATCCTAAAAAGCTTCATGTTGTTGATATATCTGAAAATAATCTTGTAGAGCTTGTAAGAGATATAAGAAGTTCACTTGGATATATTGATGGTGAGTTTAAAACATTTGCAATTGATGTTGGAAGTAAAATCTATGATGCTTTTATAAAAAGTGATGGCAAGTATGATTATGTGCTAAATCTCTCAGCCCTAAAGCATGTTAGAAGCGAAAAAGACCCGTTTACTTTGATGAGAATGATTGATGTAAATATTTTCAATACCGATAAAACATTAAAACAAGCAATAGAAAATAAAACTAAAAAATACTTTTGTGT
>CAZCOI010000030.1:0-5028 GCA_964500335.1 uncultured Nitratifractor sp. | reverse complement strand
TGGATATTCAAGAGGAAAAGTTGAGTATGAAATTGATGATATTTACTATTTTAACAGAGATGAGATTAAATTTATAACTTTAGAAAAATATAATCGTTTAAGTGGATATAGCTATAAATCAACTTTAGATTTAATTTTTAATTCGCCAAAATTTGAAGAAGAGCTAAAAGTTAGAGAAAAAATTATTAGCAATTTTTATGATTTATCAACAATTATTGTGCTAGATAGTATCCCTCAATCTAAAGTAGAGCTAAAAATAGATACAAAAGTTTATGAAGATGTCCAAGAAGTGTTAATTACACTTTAACCAAGCTTTAGATATTATTATAGTAAAAAAGTATCAAAAGGTTTTATAATGCTTTATAATGTTATGCAGATACAAGATATTCTGCCTCATAGATATCCATTTCTATTAGTTGATAGAATTACAGCTTTAGAGCCTGGCAAAATGATAGAAGGCTATAAAAATGTATCAATTTCTGAGCCTGTTTTTCAAGGGCATTTTCCAGACCATCCGATATATCCAGGGGTTATGATTATTGAAGGGATGGCTCAAGCTGGCGGTGTGTTAGCATTTCAGAGTGCATCTAAAGAGGAGCAAGATGCAGTAAAAGATAAAGTAGTCTATTTTATGAGCATAGATAAAGCAAAATTTAGACATCCTGTTGTTCCTGGTGATCAGCTAGTTTATAAATTAAATGTAATTAAAAATAGAGGTTCAGTTTGGCATTTAGATGGTAAAGCTTATGTTGATGGAAAACTTGTAACAGAAGCTGAGCTTAAAGCTATGATTGTGGATAAATAATGAGTCTAATCCATCCAACTGCTATAATAGAAGATGGCGCTAAAATCGGTGACAATGTAACAATAGGCGCTTATAGTGTTATTAGAAAAGATGTAACCATAGGTAACAACACCACTATTGGAAGCCACACTTTAATAGAAGGTATTACAACTATTGGAGAGAATAATCAAATTTTCTCTCATGCTGTTGTTGGTTCTATTCCTCAGGATTTAAAGTATGCAGGTGAGAGAGTCGAGCTAATTATTGGAGATAATAATAAAATTAGAGAGTTTACGCTAATTAATCCAGGCACCAAAGGTGGTGGAAGCGTAACAAAAATTGGCAATAACAATTTGCTAATGGGATATGTGCATATTGCTCATGATGTAATTTTGGGCAATAACTGCATTTTAGCAAATGCCGCTACACTTGCTGGGCATGTAGAGCTTGGTAATGGGGTAGTAATTGGTGGGATGACGCCAATTCATCAGTTTGTAAAAATTGGTGATTTAGCTATGGTTGCAGGAGCAAGCGCACTTAGCCAAGATGTGCCTCCATACTGTTTGGTTGAGGGGAATAGAGCAAAATTGAGAGGATTAAACCTTACAGGACTTAGAAGAAATATTGATAGTCAAGATATCGATGAATTAAAAAAAGCCTATAAAGAGCTTTTTAATAGCGGTAAGCCTATGCAAGAGAGCGCAGATAGATTAATTAATAGCCCAAATATATATGTCTCGAATATGGCACAATTTGTTAAAAAATCAAAAAGAGGTATAGCAATACCAAGGAGTAAAAATTGAGTAAACATTGTAGTTTTTGCGGTTCGCAAGAGAGTGATAATTTACCATTAGTGGCTGGGCAAAATGCCTATATTTGTAGTAATTGTGTTGTTTCTGCTTATAAAATTTTATTTGGTGATGAGGGTAGCACATACGAAGAGATGGAAGAGGAGCTTAGAGACCTTACGCCAAAAGAGTTAAAAAACTTTTTAGATAATTATGTAATTGGGCAAGATGAAGCTAAAAAGACTCTTAGTGTTGCTGTCTATAATCACTATAAAAGAATATTAAAAGGTAAGAGTATTGCTAGTGATACAGAAATTTCTAAATCTAATATTTTGCTAATTGGTCCAACAGGAAGCGGTAAAACACTACTAGCACAAAGTATTGCTAAATTTTTAGATGTGCCAATTGCAATAGCAGATGCAACAAACTTAACAGAAGCTGGATATGTAGGAGAAGATGTAGAAAATATCTTAACCAAACTTCTACAAGCCGCAGATGGCGATATAGAAAGAGCAGAAAAAGGAATAGTATTTATTGATGAGATAGATAAAATAGCAAGAGCTGGAGAGAACCGCTCAATTACTAGAGATGTTTCTGGCGAGGGGGTTCAGCAAGCTTTGCTTAAAATTATTGAAGGCTCAATTGTAAATATTCCACCAAAAGGCGGTAGAAAACATCCAAATCAAGATTTTATTCAAATTGATACCTCAAATATTTTATTTATATGCGGTGGTGCTTTTGATGGGTTAGAAGAGATAATAGAACGCCGTGTTGGAGGAAATACATTAGGTTTTGGACATAAAAAAAGAACAAAAGAGGATAATGAAAATATATTATCTTTAGTTGAACCGGATGATTTAGTATCTTTTGGGCTAATTCCAGAGCTTATTGGTAGATTGCATGTAATTTCAACTCTTAAAAAGATATCGGTTGATGATATGGTTAGAATATTAACAGAACCTAAAAATGCATTGGTTAAGCAGTATCAAGCACTATTTGAATTAGACAATGTTAAACTCTCTTTTGAGATTGATGCTTTAAAAGAGATAGCACAAAAAGCAATAAACAGAAAAACAGGTGCAAGAGGTTTAAGATCAATTTTAGAAGAAATATTATTAGATATAATGTATCAGTTGCCTGAATTACAAGGTTATGAGGTTATAATTACAAAAGATGTTATAAATAAAGAGGCTAAACCTCTCTTAATAAAAAATAAAAAAAGTGCATAAGGGGATATAGTGGGAATTTTTAGAAATTTATTTGGTTTTTTATCGCAAGATATTGCTATAGATTTAGGAACAGCAAATACCTTAGTTTTAGTTAAAAATAAAGGTATAGTTATAAATGAGCCTTCAGTTGTAGCTGTAAAAACAAATAAAATGGGGCAAGAAGAGATTTTAGCTGTTGGTCAAGAGGCTAAAGATATGGTAGGAAAAACTCCAGGAAGCATTAAAGCAATTCGTCCTATGAGAGATGGAGTAATTGCCGATTTTAACACAACAGAGATGATGATAGAATACTTCATAAAAAAGGTAAATGGTAGTAGCCGTCTTGCATCTCCTAGAATTGTAATTTGTGTGCCTTATGGATTGACTCAAGTTGAAAGAAAAGCTGTTAGAGAGTCTGCTCTAAATGCAGGAGCTAGAAGCGTTTATTTAATAGAAGAGCCAATGGCGGCGGCTATTGGAGCAGGATTGCCTGTAAAAGAGCCAAATGGAAATTTGGTCGTTGATATTGGCGGTGGAACAACAGAGATTGGTGTAACATCTCTTGGAGGTTTAGTAATTAGTAAATCTATAAGAGTAGCTGGAGATAAGCTTGATGAAGCTATTAAAGATTATATTAAGAAAAACTTCAACCTATTGATTGGCGATAGAGTAGCAGAGAATTTAAAAATCGAAATTGGAACTGCAATTAAACTTGATGAGCCTCTATCTACTGTAGTAAAAGGTAGAGACCAAGTAGAAGGTATATTAAATTCTGTAGAGATTAACAGCGAGCATATCAGAGAAGCAATTGCTGACCCTCTTCAACAAATTGCAGAAGCTCTAAAGAGCGTATTGGAACAGACTCCTCCAGAGCTTGCAGGAGATATTGTAGAAAATGGAATTGTATTAACTGGTGGAGGCTCTTTAATTAGAGGCTTAGATAAGTTTTTATCAGAAGAGGTAAAACTGCCTGTTTATATTGCAGAAGAGCCATTATTAGCAGTTGCAAAAGGAACTGGCGCCGCACTTAATCAAATAGATGTATTACAACAAACAAATTTTGAAGATTAATTTAGATGAAAAAAGGAAGAGCATTACTTCTTATAGCATTAATTATTGCCTTTATTATATCTACTAAATATAATGGGGTAATAAAAAGCTTCCTTTTAGATTTTATTAACCCAATTAAAACTGTATATTTAAATTTAACAAATATTAGCGATAGCTATTTAGAGCAACAAAAATCGATAGTAAAATTAAAAAAAGAGAATAATCAATTAAACAAACTTCTAATTGAACAAGCTAATTATATAGAACAGCTAACAAAAATTTATAAACTTTTGCCTTCGCTTTCTAAAAAACCATATAAAAGTATCTATTTAGTTGATACAATCTCTTATATAAAACTTAATAAATTAAACGAAATTATTCTTACATCTCCAAAAAATTTAAAGCTGAAGAAAAATAAATTATATGGTTTAATGCAAAAAGATGTAGCCGCTGGAATTGTAAGAAGCATAAACGACAAACTTTATGCATATTTATTATCTAATCCAAAATGTACCTTTAGTGTAACTATAGGCAATGACGATATAAGCGGTATTGCACAAGGTGACAATAAAAATGGAATGATAGTAAAATTTATTCCAAGAGGCTCAAATATAAAAATTGGAGATGTAGTTAAAACAAGTGGTTTAGATAATATATTTTTCCCTAATATTCCTGTAGGAGTTGTAAAAGATATTAAAACTTTAAGTACCTATAAACTTGCAACTATTGACTTATATGCAAATTTAAAAAAACCGGGAATTTTCTTTTTAATCTCTGATGCTACACCTTATCTTACAACAGACTATACTCCTAAAACAGCCTTTCCTAATAAGGTATATCCTTTTGTTACAACAAGTAGCAAAAAAGTTGAAAATAAAGAGGCTATTCAAACCAAAGATAATATCTATGAGCCTGAGTCAATTGACGAAAAAGAGTATTTAGAAATTATAAATACAAATTTTATTTGGGATAATAAATTAGATTTCCAAAAAGAGAGACCTAATAATTAGCATTTAACCTATATTTAGTATAATGCTAAATTAAAAAAAGGGTCTTTTTTTATGCCAAAACGCACAGATATTAAAACTATTTTACTTATTGGCTCTGGTCCAATTGTTATTGGTCAAGCTTGTGAATTTGACTACTCTGGAACTCAAGCGGCAAAAACTCTTAAAGAGCTTGGATATCGTGTAGTGTT
>CAZCOI010000029.1:0-1714 GCA_964500335.1 uncultured Nitratifractor sp. | reverse complement strand
CTAGGTTGCTGCCGGGTAACTTCCATACTACAATATCGCCTGGTTTAAAGGCGTCTTTTACTCTGTAGCCTTTGCTTGCAAAGTAGGCTTGCAGGTTTTTTACACGGCGGTGGTCTATGTTTGGGTCTAGCTTATCGGTATAATACAAGCCTTTGTATCTTTTTGGATTTTTCTTTTTATCTAGATAGATAATTTTTTGCAAATCTAGCCCAACGCCTCTAAAGGCTCTTACTACAACATCGGTGCAAACCCCTTTTACCTTTGGTATGTCGCCCATTGGGTATTTTAGTTTTACATAGCTAGGGTCATAAAACAAAGTTACGCCAACTTGAGCTCTTGCGCTATCTATTAGCTTTTTTATTTTACCGCTTACTGCTACTTCATTAGCGAGTGAAAATATAGTTAGTAGTAAAATTAAAAGCAGTTTTTTCATTTTTTTCCTTTGATCTCTTGTAGCTTTCTATCAGCATTTCCAATAGTATAATAGAAAAACTCTTCATTTTTATAGCCAACTTGTGATGCTAGTAGCTCTTTGTTTGGTGTAAAAATATATGTCGTAGGTGTTGTAGAGGTGCCTGGGAAAATTTTTTGTGCATCAGAGATATTTAATTTAACCATAATATACTTTTTGGTTAGGTATTTGGCATCTTCTTCTTTGTTAAATATCTCATCTTCCATCATTTCACAGTATGGACAACTGTTAGAGTTAATAAAAACCAAAATATTTTTTTGCTCTTTTTTTGCTGCTTCTATTGCTTTGTCAATATTAGTTTGCCAATTTATTGGTGCCGATATTGCAAATATAGTTAGCAATATAACTAAAATAATCTTTTTCATTATAAATCCTTGTTATAATTTAATATAACTTATTATACCAAAATTACTTTAGCATCTCTTGCATTTGCTCTTCGGTAATGGTAGTAACTCCAAGCTCTTTTGCTTTTGTTAGCTTGCTACCGGCATCTTCGCCATATATTACAAAATCTGTCTTTTTACTAACCGAGCTACTTACCTTTGCTCCAAGGCTCTCTAGCATTTTTTTAATTTCGCCTCTTGGGCTGCTCATTGAGCCAGTTAGAACAATGGTTTTATCTTTAAAAGGGTTTTGTTTTATAGTTGTATCTTTTGGGTACTCTACCTCTAAAATATTTAGCAGGTGCAAGATTTTATCTTGATTTACTTCGATAAATTCTATATAGCTTTTTGCCATCTCTTCGCCAAAGCCATCTAGTGCAATTATATCTTCAAAGCCTACATTTAAAAAGTTTTCTTTAAAAGCTTTGCATATTTTTTTGGCTGCAACTTCGCCAATATGCTCAATTCCAAGGGCTTTTACAAAGCGCCAGCACTCTACTTTTTTGCTGTTTTTGATTGCATCTAGCAAGTTGTTAATTCTTTTTTCTTTAAAGCCCTCTAGTGCTAAGATTTGCTCTTTTTTCTCTTGTAGGGTATAGATATCTTCTATAGTTTTAACAAGCCCTTTGTTGTAAAATAGCTCTACTATCTTTTTGCCAAGACCGTCTATATTTATGCAACCTTTGCTTGCAAAGTAGATTATGCTATTTACCACGCGTGCTGGGCAGTTTAGGTTTTGGCACTTAATAAGTGCACCCTCATCTAGTAGGTGCGATTGGCACTCTGGGCATAGGGTAGGGCGCTCTATCTTTTTTTGGCTACCATCTCTAAAATCTTTTAGCACTTTTATAACTTTTGG
>CAZCOI010000028.1:0-2218 GCA_964500335.1 uncultured Nitratifractor sp. | reverse complement strand
ACTTTAACGGGGCATAAACATTGGATTACAAGTGTAGCCTTTTCTCCGGATGGCAAATATTTAGCTTCTGCCTCGAGTGATAAAACCATAAAAATATGGGATATTAAAGCAGGAAAAGAGATAAAAACTTTAACGAGACATACAAGGGAAGTTTTAAGCGTAGCCTTTTCTCCAGATGGAAAATATTTAGCTTTTGGATCTGTTGATAAAACCATAAAAATATGGAAATTAAAATCTTTTGATACAAAAAGTATAAAAGAAGAGCTAAATATATTAGAGCATACTTTGCAAGCCAAACTTGAAGGCATAGAGTTAAAAGATGCAAATATACCTTTTAAAAAGCCAATGTGGTCAAAGTATAATCCACATTATTGGATAGATAAAGCAAATAGAGGTGATAGCGATGCGATGTATCAGCTTGGGCTTATTTACGATAGAGACAACGAAAACCAAAAAGCGCTTTACTGGTATAAAAAAGCAAGCCAAAAAGGGCACAAAGAGGCAAAAGAGAGATTGGCTTTTTTGCAAGAGTGGTTAAAAAATAAACAGAATATAGGAAATTAAATGAAAAAAAGAATTTTTATACCGGTAATATTGAGTTTTGTAGTAATTGTTTGGGCTGGTTATATATTTAAAACTTTGCATAAACTTAGTTTAGAAGAGACAATTTATAAAAGTTTTGCACTATTTTTTGCAAATTTAGAAAGTGTATCAAATAGTGCTGATGTTTGGTATTTAAATATTTATTATCCCGCAATTTTAGCAATTTTAATAGTAGCTTATGGTGTTATTAGATTATATAGCTATTTAGTTAGCGATAGTTTAAAAAAGATTTTTGTAAAAAATGGCGAAGGCGGTGTGCTTGTTGTTGGTTTTGGCAAGGGGAATCAAGCTTTAATTAATAGTATTAAACAAAATAATTGGGTAATGGTTGTAGATAGTGATAAATCTATAAATACTTTAGAGTATAAAGATTTAATTTTTTGGATAGCAGATGCAAGAGATATAGAGCTTCTTAAAAGTTTAAATATAGAAAAAAGAGAGTATGTCGTAATATCTACCGGTAATGATTTAATAAATTTAGAGATTGCTAAAAATATTTTGCAAATTACAAACAAAACAAAAATCTATTTGCAAATTAATGATAGAAGCTTAAGATACTTTTATGACGATAAGTTTTTAGATAGCAAGATAACTAAAATTTACTCTTATTATGAAGCTTCGGCTCAAGAGCTTTTTAGGCAAAACGATATTTATACCAAAGAGATTTTGCACTCTAAAAAAGATTATTCTATTGTTGTTAGCGGTGATTTAGAGTATGTAGAAGATATTGTATTTTTTGCATATATTTTTGGCGAGTTGCCAAACGAAAATAGATTAACTATATATTTAGTAGCTAATAATATAAAAGCGTATGAAGATAGATTAAAGATACTATTTAACAATATCGATGCGGTTAAAAATATTAAGTTAAAAGTTATAGAAGGTAATTTTGAAGAGTTGGATATTTATAAAAATTCAATATTTACAGAGCCAAATTTAACAAATGTTATATTTGCATATAATGATGATTTAAAAAATATTAAATATGCACTAAATTTAACGAATTTGGTATATTTAAAAAATGTTGCCAAAAATGAGTGTGCTAAAAAAATTGCAATCTCTATTGGCAATAGTAAAAATTTGGATGAGTTTATTCATAATAGCCAAACATACTATCATATTAAAGTTTTTGGGCAAACTGATAGTGTTAATCAAAAAAATACCGTTTTTAATACGGATTTAGAAAATATTGCTATTGGGGTTGATTTTGTATATAGCAATATCGGGGTAAAATTAAAAAATTATGAAACTTATGAATATGAGTTTTTTGGTTATGATGATAGTTTAAATTATAGCTATGATAAGTTATTTGAAGTTGATACAAATAGCTGGTTTACTAAAAACTATTTTGATAAATCCTCAAGTATGGCGGTGGCTTTGCATATTAAAACAAAGTTAAATTATTTGGGGCTTAGGGCAATTAAAGCAAATAGCATTAATAAAAATAAAATTTTTAAAAAGAATTTAGAACTTTTTAGCAAACATATAGAGGGTAAAATCGCTTTAATGGGTAAGAATGAACATAATAGATGGAATAACTTTTTATTTTTAAACGGTTTTAAAAAGATAGATTTTATAAGCGCTAAAGAGAAAAAAGAGAAAAAAGAGTTGCACA
>CAZCOI010000027.1:0-9234 GCA_964500335.1 uncultured Nitratifractor sp. | reverse complement strand
TAAATTAATTGTAAATTTTGCTATCATTACAAAGATATTTATATTAAAGGATAGTTATGGGTAGCGAGGTTAAAGAAGTTATACAAGAGAGTACACAAGAGTTAGCTAAGGAGACTACACAAGCAGTAGAGGATATTCAAGAGATAGAGGTGCAAGAGCAACCTCAAAAGAGTGTGGCTAAAAGAAAAGCTTCTGCTCATGATGTAGTGGTAGAGTGGGTAGAGGCAAGCAGAGAGTTAGCGCAAAATAAACACAACGAATATATGGGTGCTCAAGCAAAGCTTGATGAGACAATCGAAAATTTTATAGAGCATGAGAACAAAATAGTTAATACAACTGTATCGGACTCTTTAGAGTTACTAGAGAAATTAGGAGTAGATTCGCTTGCAGACGAGAAGGGTGCAGTAAAAGAGATTCAAAAAGATAATAAAGAGCAGTTAATTACAATTAAAAAGCCATCTAAGGGTAGTTTTAAAGGCTTTTTTGTTGGGCTATTAGGTGCAGCAGCTACAGTTGGTGGCGCACTATTTTATGGTAGTCAAATTACTAACTTGCCATTTAATGTAGCAACTTTAATGCAAAAAAATAACTTAGATACAATTGCTACAAAATATGCAGAGCTTATAAATGTTAAGGGTGCAATTGCTGGTTATGCTTTAGTTGGTGTATCTGCTTTGGTTGTTGGTTTTATACTTTGTAAAATTGTTAAAGCTATTCAAAAGTCTAAAAACAATAGATATGCAGAAAAAATAGAGAACGATACGAAAGAGTTTGTTGCTATGTTAGATACTAAAATTACCAAAACAGACTCTTTAGACGAGCACATTAAGCATATTAAATTAGTTATGCAAAAGTACGATATTATTTTACAAGAGCAAAATGCAAAAATTAGAAGAATGCTTTTTATTGAGCAACCAGAAGAGGGCGTAAACTCTTTACAAAGAGCAAGTAAATTAGAAGTAGAGAAGAGTGTTTTAATTTTAGATGAACTTCTAAAGCTTATGAACACACCAGTAAACGAAGATATAGATATTAAAGATGAAAGCAAAGATAGACTAAATAGCGCAAATAGCGTAATTAACGAAGTAATTAAAAAGTTATATGTTTAATAATTAAGAGTACTTTATAGGTACTCTCCGCTATCGAAATAGAATTCGTTTAATCCAGTTAAAAATGCTTTAAGAGTTGCATTTGTACACTCTTTTAGTTTTGGATTATTTGGGCTTCTGAACATATCTTTAATTGTAGATTTACTAATTTTGTAGTCTGCTAATTCGAATATCATTATTAGCTCGTGCTCTTTTAAATTAAGTGCAGCTCTTAATTTCTTTAATATTAGGTTGTTATCTAAAATTACATCTTCTTCTTGTGTCTGCTTTGAAGTGCCTCTTTTATACTGCACTAAGCCATCTAAAAATACACCTAACTCTTCGTAAGTTGCATTTATACTACCTTTTTTAGAGCTATTTTTTAAAATAGAATCTACTCTATCTTTTGTTATTAAAAACTCTTCTAGCTCGTAAATATGCATAATTTGGGCTCTATTTAGGTTAAGAGCCTCTTTTATGCTCTGTATTACTTCGGATGTTTTCATCTATTTAATTCCTAGAGCATCTGTAACGCTATATAGGTCTTTTTTTAGAAGTACTATTAAATTAAGACACTCTGCATCTTTAATATTGTGCTTAATGCTCCAGTACTCTGGGTCTGTAAATGAGATGTGTGTTTTGCCATTTAGTTCGCTGTAAACAGATAATCTAAGTGGCATCTCTTGCGACATTGTAGGGTTGCACTGTAGCAGTTTTGTAGAAATTTTAGAGTTATAAAGATTTATAGTTTTGTTAGGGTAGAGCATTTTCTTTAGTTTTAAAGCCTCTGCTTCGTGGTTAAAAGTTGAAGTTATAATATAGTTCTTATCTTTAAGTGCATTCTGGATTTTAGTTATAGCACTATCTACTTTATCGTTAATTATGTAATCTTTAATAAATTTTGATTGTGCATTTTTTGTCTGTTGCGAGCAGCCACTAACTATTAGTAGTGTGCTAGCTATTATTAGTGCTAATTTCATTTAAATCCTTTATACATTAAATCTAAAGTGCATAACATCGCCATCGGCAACTATGTACTCTTTGCCTTCTAGACGCATTTTACCTGCCTCTTTTGCTCCTGCTTCGCCTTTGTATTCTATAAAGTCGTTATAGCTAATAACTTCGGCTCTAATAAAGCCTTTCTCAAAGTCGTTGTGTATAACTGCTGCAGCTTTTGGTGCTGTTGTGTTTTGTCTAATAGTCCAAGAGCGTACCTCTTTTACGCCTGCTGTAAAGTAGCTCATTAGTCCTAATTTATTAAAGCCTTTTCTAATTATTTGCTCTAGTCCAGACTCTTCTACGCCTAAAGACTCTAACATCTCTTGCTTCTCTTCTTCGTCAAAACTTACCATCTCTTCTTCTATTTGAGCGCAAAGTTTAATAACTTCTCTATTTTTAGATGCTGCAAACTCTTTAAGTTTTTTTACATACTCGTTGTCTTCGCTTAGGGCATCTTCGTCGACATTTGCACCATACATAATCTCTTTAGAAGTTAGTAGTCTTAACTCTTTATTTAGTGTTATAAATGCATCTGAGTCGCTCTCTTCGAAAGTAGATACTGGGTTCTCGCCCTCTAAGTGTTCTAGTAGTTTTTTTGCAACTTCTAGTTGTGCTTTTGCATCTCTGTCGTTACCTTTTGCTTTACGCTCTAGATTAGATATTCTTTTATCTAGGCTCTCGATATCTGCTAAAAGTAGCTCTGTTTCTATAATTTCGATATCTCGAATTGGGTCAATTGAGCCCTCTACATGCGTAATATTTTCGTCTTCGAAACATCTTACAATTTGTAAAATAACTTCTGTCTCTTTAATATTAGATAAAAACTTATTTCCAAGCCCTTCGCCCTTGCTTGCACCTTTAACTAAACCTGCAATATCTACAAAATCTATTGTAGAGTACTGAATACGCTCTGGATTAACAATTTTTGCTAACTCTTCTAGTCTGTTATCTGGTACTGGAACAACCGCTTTATTTGGCTCTATTGTACAAAAAGGGTAGTTTGCACTCTCGGCATTTTGTGCTTTTGTAAGCGCATTAAAAGTTGTTGACTTTCCAACATTTGGTAATCCTACTAATCCTATTCCTAAACCCATATATTAACTCCGAAATTTTTTTTGTAATTATACTATTAAAGTTCTATTTTTTTGGCAACATTTAAGCCAAAACCGCTTAAGCCTACAAATTCTGTATCTTTATGAGAAGTTAGTAGATTAATCTCTTCTATACCTAATCTCTTTAAAATTTGCGCTCCAACGCCAAACTCTTTTGCTTGCTCTTTACTTATTGTTTTTGTATCTAAAAATACTAATAGCCCACCATTTTGCTTTAGATATTTAATAGATTTTATTAGATTGTCGTATCTTTTTTCGTTTAGCAGTAAGTCGATATCTTTGCTAATATTGTTAAATTTTACATTTGCTTTTTTATCTTGGCTAAAAAATCTTATTACGCTGTGTACTCTATTAAGGTGGTCTTTAAACTCAATTTTTTCTACCTTTACGCCAAAAAAGTTAATCTCTTCTTCGCTAATTTTTGTAACTAATTGCTCTTTTGCTAGTCTGTACTCTACGATATCTGATATATATACAATCTTTAAGTCGTGCTTCTTTTTAAATAGCTCTAAGTCGTCGTACCTTGCCATTGTGCCGTCGTCTTTAATTATTTCGCATATTACAGCAACTGGCGATAAGCCTGCTAATTTACATAGGTCTATAGAGCCTTCTGTGTGTCCTGTTCGTACAAGTACGCCACCATCTTTGGCAATTAGCGGAAATATATGCCCTGGGCGAACAAAGTCGTCTTTAACTGCAATTGGAGATGCTAGTTTACTAATGCAGTCGTCTCGCTCGCTTGCAGAGATACCAGTAGTTGCATTTGCAGAGTCTATAGATACTGTAAATGCAGTTTCGTGAGCAGAGTCGTTATTGCTAACCATTGGCATTAAATTTAATTTTTGTGCAATATCTTTTGTAATAGGTGTGCAAATTAAACCTCTTGCCTCTTTTGCCATAAAGTTAACCATATCTGGTGTAGAGAATGTTGCAGCATATACTAAATCGCCTTCGTTTTCTCTATCTTCGTCGTCCATCATTATAACCATTTTTCCTCGTTTTATCTCTTCGATGGCATCTTCTACTCTTTTAATAGCTTCGTTCATTGCTATTCCTTAAAATATTTTTTTAGATTATATCCTAATTTGTCCCAATATTTTAGTATAGTTTGGTTATTAAAATAGAAAATTATAAAAATATTGCATCTTTAGATAAAAACTCTTGACATTTTAAAAATTTGGTGCTATAATTCCGCTCACATAAAGCGACAGACTTTAATTATTGGGGTATCGCCAAGCGGTAAGGCAACGGTTTTTGGTATCGTCATTCGGGGGTTCGAATCCCTCTACCCCATCCATTTGGATTTATCCATACTCTTTTGTCGCGGGATAGAGCAGCTTGGTAGCTCGTCGGGCTCATAACCCGAAGGTCGGTGGTTCAAATCCGCCTCCCGCAAACAATTCAAATCCCCTAAATCAGGCACTTTGCAAGAGATTAAGATAAAATCAAGATTTATATTTTTTGTTCAAGTGTAACCTATGTGTAACCTTTTTTTAGTTTTTATTTTAAGATATTGTAAGCCCAATTAATTTTTTGAAAAATTTTTGTATATTCTTCTTTTTTTGTAAGAGTTAAATCAGGATGATATATTTTTGATAATTTTCTATAAGCTTTTTTAATTTCTGCTTTAGATGCATTCTCATTAATACCTAAAATTTCATAAGGATTTTGACTATCCCATCTTGAAGTTTTTTTCTCTTCATATTTCTTTTTATTACTGTAATCTTTTTGTTGATAATTTTCTTTTTTACTATTTTCTTGTTTATAATAACTATTTTGATAATTGTTGTAATTATAACTTTTTTTATTATCTTTAATTGCATTAAAAAAATAGTAAATATCTTTTAATTTTATAAATAACCAAACAAAAGGTGTTGAAATAAGAGAGATTAAATTTTGAATAAAATCTAACAAATAAATAATTCTTAATCTTATCATATAATAAGTTATCTCTATTGTCTCTATTTGAGGAACTAATAAACCAAGTGAGGCATAAAAATCAAAACTATATAAAATATGCTCTTTATAAGCTACATTTCGTAAAACATATAAAGCTAATATCACTATAAAAACTCTAATAATATATGCTCTAAACCATTTTGATATAAAATAAAAAAATCCAAATATAGCTAAAGCATTAATTATTACATTTAAATCAAAACTTAAACTTACAATATCTTTATAAATTTTACTAAAAAATAGAAAAAACCAAGATATAATACTTTCTAAAATATCCACTAATTAACCTCTATTTCAATATACTCTAAAATATCATTATAGCTATTTTTACTACTTTCAAACGGTTTATATTTTGTGAAACTATTTAAAATAAAATTTTTATAATAAGGCTTTGTTTTTATCTTTAGAGGTAATTTATTTCCATAAATTAGCAGTAGTTCGTTATCTTTCATGGTTCTTATATCTGCATTTGACAATATAGGTTCTTTAATATGATGAACTCTTCCAAACTCATCAATTTTATTTACATATCTATCACCTATTATTTGAGTTAGCATATTTGTTATTTGCAAATCAGCACCGGAGAAAAACAGTTTTCCAGTAATTCCACCATTTATTATTGTATGAGCTTCACTTTTTCCATATTTTTGTTCTAATTGACTAAAATCTTGCAAAACAATTGATATTGAAACTTTATACTTTCTAATAGTTGTTATAGTTGTGCTAAAATTTGGAATACTCATATTTCCAAACTCATCTAATAAGCAAAAAATAGGCAAATCTTTTTTTGTTGGTAAATCTTTCATCATTGAGTTAAAAAACTGTTTATAAAACAGATTTAACAAAAAACTATACTGTTCTTGTTTTTGTGCCGGTATTCTAATATAAATTATAGATTTCTCTTTTCTAAAATTTTCAAAACTTATATTATGATTTGCTGTAAGTAAAGCTAAATTATCATTAATTCCAATAGCATTTAAAGCAGTATTTGCCGTACTTACAAAACTTTGTATAGTTCTTAAATTACCACTTACAAATCCTTTCCATTCACTAAAAGTTCTTTTATCTGCATATTTAAAAATAAGTTCATCAAGAGGACTTCCATCATCTGCAAAATGATTTATTAAATGTTTTAAATTAGCTAAATTTATATATCTATAATCTTTTGTTGCAACTAAAACTTTTATTAAAATTGTTAAAAATGTTTTAGCTCCATCAAGCCACATTTTATCTTCTGCTTTTATCTGTCCGGGATTTGCCGATTTTATTAATATTTCTGCTATTTCATCAATTTCTAAACTTGAACTTGCATAATATAAAGGATTATATCTAATAGAGGTTTTTAAATCTTCCGGATCTAAAACATATATTTTAAATCCTCTTTTTGCTAAAAATCCACTTGTTTTTTCAAAAAGCTCTCCACTTAAATCCGTAACAACCAAAGAGTTTTTATCTTGAGCCAATTTTAAAATATTTGGGATAATATATGAACTTGTTTTCCCTCCACCTGTTCTTGCAATAACTGCTAAATGATTAAAGCTATCTTTTAAAGATAATCTTTTATCTTCTCCATTTAAAACCAAACCTTTATTAAAACTGTTTATAAATCTACTCTCCTCAAAACTTCCCATTAAACCTTTATTTTTTCTTCCTGTAATAAAATTAAAAAAGCCTTGAAAACTTTTTAAAAAGAAGTAATCAAAAAAATTCAAACTATTGCTTGAAACTCTTTGTAATCCAAAAAGAAACTTAAAAATATATTTCATCAAATAGTAAAATATTAATATAATTATAAAAAGTGATAGTAGTTGTTGCATTATCTTTGTCTATTTTGTTCTTTAGCTTTTCTTCTTCTTTTTAACTCTTTTTTATACTCTGTTAATCTTTTAGCTCTTCTTGCTTCTATCCATTCTCTATCTTTTAATCTATTTTCTTGCCTTTTTGCTCTTGACAATTTTTTCTCCTCCTTTCTTTTTGCTTTCTTTTCAACCATTTTATCATAAATACTTTTTTTAGGAGCTTTGTTTATATATCTTTTTATTTTAAAATTTTTAATAATATTTCAAATCTCTTTTTCTATAGTTTTATTCTCTTTATCTTCTCTAATTTTTTTCATCTCTTCTCTTCTTTTCTCAATCTCTTGTTTACTATTTTTAGCACTATTTAAAACTCTCTCATACTCATCAATAAAACCTAAAGTTTTTAATCTATACTTTTTCCCCTCAAATACTATTCCAACAGTTTTACCTCTTGTGTATAGTTCTAAATTATTAGTCTCTAATGCTTTATAAAACTCATCTATTGATGAGATGTTTTTAAATATTGAATCTAAAATATTTTTAAGCTTCTCTTTATTGCTTTTTTTCTCTTTACTCTCTTTAGTATAAATCTTTTTTGAGTTAAGTTCAGGATAGTTATTTAATAAATAGTTCTCAAGCTCCTTTTGAATTTTATTAAAATCTTTTTTAGAGAATCTAACTCTTTTTGAGCTATATAACTCATTTGCACTTATCATTAAATGTATATGCAGATGTTTTTTATCTTTATGAATAGCTGTAAAAACTAAATGATCTTTAGCTCTTAAATTTACATATCTATTAACTAAATCATTTAAAATGGCAATTTGCTTTTTTAAATCCAAACTATTTGGATTTAAAGATAATATCTCATGATATAAAAAATTTTTACCTCTTGATTTTTTAAGAAATTTTGCATTATCTAAAAACTCTTTTACAACTGCTTTTTTATCTTTAGGATTAGAGTATAAATTAAATGCACCTAAAATTGCCTCTTTATCTTTTACTAAATAGTTATAAAGTTCTCTAAAACTTTTATTTTGTCTTGATAGACTTTTTATAATCATACAATTAACCTAATTTTTCAACAAGTTTTTTAAACTCTTCTTCATATTTTTTTAGAGATTGTATTAAAATATTTACATCTATGAAATCTCCAATATTTGCACTTCTTGCTAATTGATTAATATTATTTGCAATACCTCTGCTTATTCTAAAATACTCTTTTAATAAAGCTAATTGCTCTTTTGAGTATAATTTAAACTCTTTATTTTCTAAATAATTTAAAATAATCTCTTTACTTAATTTATTAACCGTTAAATCATACTTTAAAGCTCTACTTTTTAATAATTCGTAATCTTGAGTTAATAAAGGAAAAGTTACTATTTTTCTTGTTTTTGAATAGTGATATTTTTTATAGTATTTTAAATACTCCTTTCTATCCATATTTTAGCCTTACTAAATAGTCTTTATTTTAGAAGAGTATATATATTTTACAATTTCAGTTAATGGATAATATACATTTCCGTTACTGTTTTTTATATACTCTAATCCTACAGCATTTTTTCTATCTCTATCTAAAGAAGAACAGCTTCTATTTATCTCTAATGCACACTCTTTTTTACTAAGTAGCAACTTTTTATACTTACTATATAAAGCATCAAACATTAACTTCTCTTCAGCAGTCATTTTTAATCCTTTAGATATTTAACATATCTAATAATAACTACTTTTTACTTAGTAAAAAATTAAAAAACTTATAAAATAATACTTTTTTCTTATAAAAAAATATTTTATATATATTTTTAATCAAACTAATAGTATAATAATAATATTTCTAAAAAAGGCAACTAAAAATGGCAAATAGTGATAGATGGGCAAATTTAGGAAGACCAAAAAAAGATGATAAAGAGAAAAAAACAAAAAAAATATTACTATCTATGACAGAAAAGCAATATCAAAAAATGCAAAGATACCAAAAAATCTTTGGCAAAAAAACTTTAACAGCCACTATAGAGTTTTTAATAGAGCAGGGGGAAGAGAAAATTAAGAGGGATTTGGAGTTGGAGAGGTAGAAGTTATAAAGAAATCAAAGATTTAATAAATAAATTTTTATAACCACATTTTATCAAATCATCTTGTATTATTTTTTTAATCTCTGAAATATTCTCTATATCTCAATCATATAAATACTCAATTCAAACATAAGGTGATTCTTTATTAATTATAACAAGAAATTTGTTTTCCATATTATAAAATAATTATATAATATATTTATAT
>CAZCOI010000026.1:0-3708 GCA_964500335.1 uncultured Nitratifractor sp. | reverse complement strand
GCTCTATCTAATACAACACCAAGATAAAACTCATCTTTAATATCAGCACCCTCTTCAATATAAACTTTTTGCACAAGTTTACCTTCTGGTCCTGTTTGATGAGTTACTAGTGTCATTCCTAAAATCTCATCTGCATACTGTTTAACTTCATCAAGAGATTTAGCTAGCTTTACGCCACCTCCCAAACCTCTACCTCCAGCATGTATTTGAGCTTTTACTACCCAAATATTGCCACCTAA
This sequence comes from uncultured Nitratifractor sp., assembly GCA_964500335.1. Taxonomy (GTDB): domain Bacteria; phylum Campylobacterota; class Campylobacteria; order Campylobacterales; family Sulfurovaceae; genus JAADEQ01. Next base: position 3,469 of record CAZCOI010000026.1, on the reverse strand, counting down.
TTTTTTTGCATTCTCTACAGCCTCTTCTACACTCTCAGCAACCAACCCTCTTGGAGTTGGAACACCATACTCAGCAAATATCTGTTTTGCTTGATACTCATGAATATTCACTTTGGCTCTCCTTTATTTAAAGTATCAACATTATAGTCATTTTAGCCTATAAGAAATAATAGTATCTATAAGTAACACAAAATAATTAATAGGTAGTGTTTAGAAACTACACGAAATAATAAAATTTTCTTAAAATTATTTTTAGTTTTTATATGATAAAATGAAATAAAAAAGGATACGGTGTGTCAAATAGTAAAAGAATAGCTACTGTTAATATGGAAGAAGAGTATATGCGTCTTCAAATAGACTATACAGAAAATGAAGATAGAGCCATTATATGTAATATTATAGATGAAATAGAAAGAGAGCTAGATGCACATCCAGAAGTAATACATAAAAGAGATAAAGTAAGCGGTGGAACATATTATATAGAATTTTCTAAAGAGATTTACTCTCATTCAAGAACTCCAGGTGAATTTATAGATAAGGTCTTAAAAAAATTAAATATAGATCATTGCGAAGAGCTGTAACTTTTCGCAACACTATTTAAGTTTACTCTTAACAGATTTAACCTTTTGTTCTAAACGGTTTTTATAGCCAGCTCTATAATCTATTTTTATAGTAGAGTAAATTCTATTGCAATCAGCCTGCAATATCTCATAGGCTCTATTTACTATATCTAGTCCCTCTTTTACACTATCTGTCTCAATAATAGTACCCATTGGAGTAAAAATATAATCAACTCCACTATCTTTTATCATCTCTATGACTTTTGCAACATATCTACTTTTACTCTCTCCTTTATCTGTAGGAAATATTGCAAATTCAATCACTACACTCATCTACTATCTTCCCTCTAATGGATTATCATCTCTTTTTTTCACTTTTTTCTCAAATTCACTATTTATAGTTAAAAATTCACCTTGAGTAAAAGATGAACCATAAATAATACACCCTTTACATCCAGGGTCACATTTATGCTTTAACTTCTTGCACCAATCTGTAATATCACCCATTTTACATGAATATTGGCAACCCCAACCTGACGCCATATTAATACCTCACTTCAAAAGTAGATTTAAATAAAATATCTTCTTTACACTCAACCATCTCTACAGCTTTTACTTCACTTTTTGGTGAGCCTTCATATAATATATCAAAAATATCTTTAATATTCAACCCATCTCTATTTTTAACTAAAACTTCAACATCACCATTCTCTAAATTTCTTATATATCCAATAATTTTTTTACTATTCATAGCCTTAGATACATACTTTCTATAAAATACGCCTTGTACATTACCCTTAACAATAAACTTTAAACAACTATCCATAATAGACTCTTTTTTATTTAAATTGTACTAAAAAAAGAAGATTAGAAGAAAAAATATTACAATGAGGCAAAAGTGCCTCATAAAACTAAAATTTAAAGCTTAGGTCCTGCTGTTGAGTAGTCAAAATCGCTATCTGCATCGCTATATCTTTTAAAATTATCTACAAACTTTTGTGCTAACTCTTTTGTTTTATCTAAAAATTCATCTTCACTATCCCAGCTACTTTTTGGATTTAATATAGAGTTATCACTTACTCCATCAAGAGCTTTTGGATATTGCAAATTAAAAATAGGCATAGTTTCAAATTGGGCATCATTAATAGAACCATTTAAAATTCCATTAATACATGCTCTTGTATCCTTTATACTCATTCTTTTACCTTGCCCATTTAAACCGGTATTTACTAAATAAACATTTACTTTATGTTTATCAATTTTTTCACCTAAAAGTTTTGCATATACAGTTGGATGAAGCGGCAAGAATGCTTCTCCAAAACAAGCACTAAATGTAGTTACAGGTTCAGTAATCCCTCTCTCAGTTCCAGCAACCTTAGCAGTATATCCACTTAAAAAGTAATACATAGCCTGCTCTTTTGTAAGCTTACTAACTGCTGGCAATACTCCATATGCATCATAACTTAAAAAGATTATATTTTTTGGATGCCCAGCCTGAAGAGTCTCCTCATGATTATCAATATGCTCAATTGGATAACTAACTCTCGTATTTTCAGTTTTATCTTTACTAGCAAAATCTACACTTTTATCTTCTTTTAAAACAACATTTTCTAAAAGTGCACCCGGTCTAATAGCATTATAAATTTCAGGCTCACTCTCTTTACTTAAATTAATTACTTTTGCATAACATCCACCCTCAAAGTTAAAGACGCCTTCATCATCCCAACCATGCTCATCATCACCAATAAGTGCACGATTTGGATCAGTTGAGAGTGTTGTTTTACCAGTTCCGCTAAGCCCAAAGAAAAGAGCAACATCTCCACCTTTTCCAACATTAGCAGAACAGTGCATAGAGAGTTTATTCTCAAGCGGCAACCAATAATTCATCATAGTAAAAATACCCTTTTTCATCTCACCGCCATAAAATGTTCCGCCAATTAAAGCAATATTCTTTTCAACATTAAATACAACAAAAACTTCAGAATTTAGGGCATGTTTTCTATACTCTTTATCTACCGTTTTACAAGCATTATAAACTACAAAATCAGGTTCAAAATCTTCTAGCTCTTCCTCTTTTGGCAAAATAAACATATTCTCTATAAAATGAGCCTGCCATGCAAGCTCTGTAAAAAACCTTATTTTTCTTCTGCTATTTTTACTTGCACCAGCATATACATCTATAACATAAAGCTCTTTATTAGACAACTGCTCTTTTGAAGTTTCTAATAATTCATCAAAAACTTGTGGACATATTGGTTGATTAATATCTCCCCATGCTATATTATTTCTTGAAGGATCTTGATATACAAAATATTTATCTTTAGGGCTTCTACCAGTAAATATACCAGTATCTACCGCCGCTGTTTCATTATCTGTAAATTCACACTCCTCTTTTGCTCTTTCATCTTTATCTAACTGCTCATAGCTAGGATTATGAAATACAGCCTTGACACCTTCTAAGCCAAATTTTTCAAGATCTTTTGGTTGAATCTTGCCCATTTTATCCTCTTTTAATTAAATATTGATAGTAATACACCTGCCGCAACAGCAGACCCAATAACACCAGCAACATTAGGTCCCATTGCATGCATTAATAAAATATTACCAGGTTTTTCCTCTGAACCAACTTTACTAACTACCCTTGCCGCCATAGGAACAGCAGAAACCCCAGCCGCACCAATTAATGGATTAACTGGCTCTTTAGACATTTTAGACATCAATTTGCCCATAAGTACTCCTGCCGCTGTTCCAACTGCAAATGCCGCAAGTCCAATTATCATTATACCTAAAGTTTCAGGAACAAGGAATTTATCTGCCTCTAATTTAGACCCAACTGCTAAGCCTAAGAAAATTGTAACAATATTAATCAAAGAGTTTTGCATTGTATCACTAAGTCTATCTACAACACC
>CAZCOI010000025.1:0-5997 GCA_964500335.1 uncultured Nitratifractor sp. | reverse complement strand
TTGTTAAAGATCATCTATCTCAAACACTCTCTTTTTAGCTACACACTAGCCTCTTCCCGTGTTTGTGAGGCGTATTATAGTGGGTTTTTTTTTAATTGTCAAGTACTTTTTGCCTCTTTTTCACTTTTTTTTGCGTTTTTTATTTTTAAAAAAAATTAGTCCAATTTTATGGTGGTATAAATGTTACTTAGAGAGCTCTAAATAACTTTTAGTTGCTGAGATTAAAAATGCTGTAATTGCTGGACCTAAAATCATTCCCCAAAAACCATAACTTCCCATACCTGCTAAAATAGAGAAAAATATTAAAATCTCATCTACTTTAATAGTACTTCTTAAAAGCTTCTCTTTTATTAATTTAATAATTATAGGTTTAACAAATGTATCGGCAATTATTGATATTACTATAATAGAGTATAAAGCAATTGTAATTGCTGCACTTGAGTCTATTTTACTCCAAGCCAAAAGAGAAACAGGCAACCACACAATTAATCCCCCAACTACAGGAATTAATGATGCAAATCCATAAACAAATCCTAAGAATAACCCATTAAACCCATAAAACGATATAAAGCTTCCAAATAAAAAGCCTTCAAATATTGCAGTAACAATTATAGAGTAAAATACTATCTCCATAGTAGAAGAGACCTCATCAACCATTCTAAGTTTTGATATATTATTTGTTGATACCATCTTTTTTAAAAATTGGGTGACTCTATCTTGATTATAAACCATAAATGAGTAAAATATTACAACCAAAGATGAATCTTTAATAAATCCAATACCTTTACTACCTAAAGCACCTATATATATAGTTATATCTTGTGCAATTGGCTGAATTTTTTCAATAGTTAAATACTCTTTAGCATATTTACTTACATATGGAATATCTTTTAAAAGCTCTTTTGCTTTAGTTAAAATTGTATTTAAAGAGTTAAAATCTAAATTTGTCGCATACTTTATACCAATTGTTGCAATATAAGCAATTGGAGCTAAGATTAATAGTACCATTAAAAGGGTCATAATTAATGTTGCTACCTTTTTAGATTTAAAATATTTTACCAAAGTTCTTGTAACATTTGTAGTAGCCATAGATAATAAAAATGCAACTACAATCGGCAAAATAAATGGCTTATATATAGAATAAGCCGCAAATAACCCTAAAACAAATAATACTAAAGGTAGTTGTGTTGTTCTATTCAAAAAGCACCCCCTCTTTTGTAGGTGGATTTAACTTAAACATCTCATAAGCTTTGGGTGTTGCTACTCTTCCTCTTGCAGTTCGTTCTATATAGCCATTTGCAATTAAATATGGCTCAATTACATCCTCTATTGTACCTTCATCTTCACTTAAAGCCGCCGCAATTGTGGCAAGCCCCATAGGACGACCTTTGGCACTAATTAAAAGCTCAAGCAATTTAATATCTTGTTCATCAAAGCCAACACTATTTACTCCTAACTGTTCTAGTGCAAACTTTGTTGTATCTAAAGATATTATACTCTCCTCTTTTACATCTGCGAAGTCTCTAACTCTTCTTAATAATCTTAGTGCAATTCTTGGAGTTCCTCTACTTCTTTTTGCTATCTCTAAAGCTGAACTATCTTCAATTTTTCTATTTAATTTTGCACTTGCTTGTTTTATAATAGTTGCTAACTCTTCAACATTATAAAACTCCATTCTAAAATGCATTCCAAAGCGCTCTCTTAAAGGATTGCTAAGCATTCCAGCCCTTGTAGTAGCACCGATTAATGTAAAGCGAGGCAAATCTATCTTAACAGCTTGTGCGGCTGGACCAGAGCCTATTATAATATCTAATCTAAAATCTTCCATTGCAGGATATAATATCTCTTCAACTGCTGGAGAGAGCCTATGAATTTCATCTATAAATAAAATATCACCCTCTTCTATATTTGTAAGAAGTGCGGCTAAATCACCACTCTTTTCTATCATTGGGGCCGCTGTAGTTTTAATATTGGTACCCATTTGAGTTGCAATAATATTTGAAAGCGTTGTTTTACCAAGCCCTGGAGGTCCAAAAAACAAAACATGGTCAAGTGCTTCACCTCTCTTAAGAGAAGCTTCTATAAATACTTTTAAATTTGATTTTATTCTCTCTTGACCAATATATTCACTCCACTTGCTTGGTCTTAGAGTCTTTTCTATAAACTCTTCGCCTTCAAAGCGCTCAATCTCTACAACTCTTTGCATATATCCTCTCTTATGGCTTTACAATTAAGTTATTTACAACCTCAGCAACACCATCTACATTTCTAGCAATCTGACCTGCTAACTCTTTTTCTACATCTGTATCTACAAAACCACTAAGCTGAACTACACCTTTATAACTATTTACATGAATACTTAACCCCTCTAAACCTTTTTGATCAACAAGGGCTGTTTTAACTTTTGTAGTTAATGCTGTATCACTTAAATATGTTCCAACTTGCGAACTGCCATTACTACTCATACATCCATTTACCGCAAACAAAAGTGCAATAATTAATAAAACTCTTTTCATATTACCTCCTTAATAACTAAACTCTTGGCTAGGAAATCTGCCACTTTTAACATCTTCTACATACTCTTTTAGTGCGCTTTTAATCAATTTTGCGCCATCTAAATATTGTTTTACAAATTTTGGCTTAAATTCTTCAAAAAATCCAAACATATCACTCCACACCAAAACCTGACCATCACATCCTACTCCAGCACCAATGCCAATAGTAGGAACGCTTACCTCTTTTGTAATTTGGGCTGCTACATCGCTTTTTATTCCCTCTAGCAATAAGGCAAAAGCGCCTGCTTGCTCTAAAATTTTAGCATCTTTTAGCAAAGCTTCTGCATCCTCTTTCGTTTTGCCACGAACCTTATAGCCTCCTTCGCCTCTAACAAATTGCGGCATAAGGCCAATATGAGAAATTACCGCAATACCATTTTTGGTTAAATGTTCCACAATTTCAGCCCTCTCACTTCCACCTTCTATTTTAATAGCATCTGCACAAGTCTCTTTATAAACCCTTATTGCACTACTTAGAGCCTGCTCTTTTGTATTATATGAGCCAAAAGGCATATCAAAAACTATTAAAGGGCTTTTAGCCCCCTTACAAACTGCTTTTGTATGATAAATCATCTGCTCTAAATTTGCACTTAAAGTATCTTCTCTTCCTAAAAAACTCATATTTAGGCTATCGCCAACTAAAATCATATCTACTTGCTCTTCAAAAAGGTTTGCAAATAGAGCATCATAAGCTGTAATCATTACAATTTTTTGCTCATTTTTATACTTTGCAATAGTACTAGTAGTTATTTTTTTTCTCTTATTTGAGTGAATACTCATAATATTCTCCAAGTAATATTAAACTAATATTTACATTTTATCCAAAAAAAGTATAATTACATTAAAATGATTAAAAAAAGGTTATATGAGTGAAAAAATTAGTAGCATATATTACTTCTTCTTATCCAGATTCAGATTTTACTGTAGATTTAGGTTTAAAATTAGCAGAAGTTGGTGTTGATTATTTAGAGCTTGGAATTCCATTCTCTGACCCAGTAGCAGATGGCCCGATAATAGAAGAGGCAAATAACAAAGCCTTAAAAAATGGATTTAAGATAAAAAATCTATTTGAAATTACAAGTAAAATTGCTCCAAATATTAACACTTTATGGATGGGATACTTTAATCCTTTTTACCACAAAGGCTTAGATACCTTTATAAAAGAGGCTCAAAAAAGCAAACTAAAAGGATTTATTATTCCAGACCTTCCGCATGAAGAGGCTTCTTTATATAAACCTCAAATAGAAAAAGCCGGATTAAATTTAATAGAATTTGTAGCTCCAACAGACCCTAAAGATAGAGTTCAAAAGATTGTAAAATCTGCAAAAGAGTTTATATATATGGTTGCATATGCTGGAATTACAGGAAGTTCTAAAAACGAAGATTTAACAAATCTAATACAAAATGTAAAAGATACAACCAATACACCGCTTTTTATTGGTTTTGGAGTAAATGAAAAAAATGCAAAAGAAAAAGTAAAAGGTGTAGATGGAGTTATTGTTGGTTCAGAATTTGTAAAAGTTCTTTTAGATGATTCCCTAAATAACTCTCAAAAGATTACAAAAATTGCTACAATTGCAAAAAATATAAAAGAGAGTATCAATAGTTAATGGATTATTTTGTCTGGAATATAGACCCAACTCTTTTTAAATTTGGCATTTTGCAAATTAGATATTATAGTATTCTTTTTGTAGGCTCTTTTTTAATAGGGCTTTTTATAATGCAAAAAATCTTTAAAAAAGAGGGGTATAATCCAGATATATTAGATACTTTGCTTGTATATCTTTTAATTGGTACACTTATAGGTGCTAGATTGTTTCATTGCATCTTTTATGAGCCTCAATATTATCTAAAACATCCGCTAGAAATACTATTTATATGGAAAGGCGGGCTTGCAAGCCATGGCGGATTGATAGGTGCAATTATTGCACTTTGGCTATTTGTAAAAAAGTATCAGTTTCCTTTTCTTTGGTTAATGTCTAGACTCTCTATTCCTGCTATGCTAAGTGCATCAGCAATAAGATTTGGAAACTTCTTCAACTCAGAAATTTTAGGCAAAGAGAGCTCTTTACCGTGGGCTGTTATTTTTAAAAGATACGACCAAATTCCAAGACACCCTGCCCAACTATATGAAGCTTTTAGTTATCTTATAATATTTTTTCTACTTATTTGGCTATATAAAAAATTACCTAAAAACCTAACTACATATATTTTGCCATCTATTGGAGCAGGATTATCTTTTGGAGTAAGGTTTTTTATAGAGTTTATTAAAATGCCGCAAGCTACATACAATAATAACTTTTTTCTAAATATTGGACAACTTTTATCTATACCATTTGTACTATTTTGTATCATCTGGACAATTTACTGGATAAAAAAATTTAAAAAAGGATATATTTAATGCATTGGAATATTAATCCTATACTTTTAGAGTTAGGAGCAATTAAACTCCATTGGTATGGAATATTATTTGCACTTGGTTTGCTTGGAGGATACTATTTGACTGAGTGGATGTTTAAAAAAGAGAATAAAGATACAAAATTAATTGAACCTCTATTTTTATATATTGTAATTGGCATGATAATTGGTTCAAGATTAGCTCATGTTCTATTTTATGATTTTGACTATTTTTATAAACATCCAATTGAAATTTTTTACATTTGGCGTGGAGGATTAGCAAGTCATGGAGGCTTTTTTGGGGTTATTATTGCTCTTTGGTTATTTAGCAAAAAGTATAATTTTAAATTTAATTGGCTTTTATCAAGAGGAACAATAGTAGCAATGTTTACAGCAACCTTTATAAGAGTTGGAAATTTTTTTAATTCTGAAATTGTAGGAATAAAAACAAATTCAAATTTTGGTATTATTTTTGATAGAGTAGATAATTACCCAAGACATCCTGTAGTATTATATGAAGCAGTTGTATATTTTTCAATCTTTTTAATACTAATTTATCTATACAAAAGAATCTCTTTTGAAAAATTTACTAAAATTGCCTTTGGTTTAACACTATTTTTAGGCTTTGGAGCTAGATTTTTTATAGAAAATTATAAAAGCGCACAATCAGAGTTTGCCTCATATTTACCTATATCTATGGGACAACTTCTTAGCTTGCCATTCATTATTGTTGGAGTTATTTTATTAATTTATGGATTAAGAAGCAAATAGAGTACTCCAAGTTCTTGACATTAAATAAAAAATCTGTTAAAATAGATGCCCTTTTAAAATAAGAGGGGGTGATTTGGTTTCGACTGGAGCAGTCGGGGCTATGTGCATGTCGGACTGAGCAACTCCGTTATACGGCTCATTTAAAATAAACGCAAACAATACAGATTACCGTCCAGCTTACGCAGCAGCGTAAGTTTAACAAACTTTGGACCACCTAGCTGGCGAATGTCGCTATAGCCAGATTTTAGGTGTCACAGCGTAGCGAATATATCTG
>CAZCOI010000024.1:0-25267 GCA_964500335.1 uncultured Nitratifractor sp. | reverse complement strand
AAAATATTATAATAAAAATGCACTTTTCCCTTTAAATGTATATGAATATTTACAAGATTTTATTATGGAAAAATATGTAGCCAAAAGAGATATAGTTATAGAAGTTTTACCAACTTCTAATCTTTTAATTACACCAATAGGACATTATGATAATCATCCATTTATTAGATTTCATCCACCAAAAGAGATAATACCAAACAAATTCAATTTACGAACCAAAAAGATTAAAATAGTAGTAGGAAGTGATGATCCAGGATTGCAAGGAACAAATTTAATGATGGAATATCATATTATAAATGATGTAGTAAGTAAAATATATGGAAAAAGAACAGCAAAAAAATATATTAAAGAAATAGTAGATTTTAGTAATTTGTTATTTAAAAAAGGTTTTAATTAAACTTTATTTAAATATACTCATATAATACCCACCTTCTACCTTACAATAACATACCAATATAGCTTACAAATCTTCCGCTACAACCACACTCTTTTCTATAACTAAAATACTCTCCATTTTGACAAGCTGTGCAAATAGGACTAATTTCAATATTTTGCTCATTAATACCTAAATTTAAAAGCTGTTCTTTATTTACAATAGATAAATCCAAATGCCATTTATCTTTGCTAGTTTTAACAACTGCATCTTCAAAATCAAAAAAATGTTTAGCAACATCTTCGCCAACTTCATAACAACAGCTTCTAATACTAGGACTAACTGCTACAATAATATCTTTTTTATCTGCACCTAAATTTTCCATAGAAGTAATTAAATTTTTTGCTATATTATCTTTTGTACCCTTCCAGCCTGCATGTGCAGTGCCAATTACTCTTGCCTTTTTATCATAAGCTAAGAGCGCTATACAATCTGCTGTTAAAGTGATTAACATAATATAAGGCTTTGAAGTGACAAAACCATCAGCATTTAGTTGAAATTCACTCCACTTATCACTAAGTTCATATTCATCAATATTAATAATTTTATTACTATGTACTTGATATTGAGAGACAAATTTAAACTTATCATCAAATTTTTTCATAAAAAGTTTACGGTTTTTTATAATTTTATTTTTATCTTCTCCAGTATGCAAAGCCAAAGAAAAGTCAAAATCTAAGCTATTATCTTTTGTAGTACTGCCTGCAGTTACACCATTTTCTCTATTTATGCTATTATATATATACCAATTACTCATTCTTTTTACTTTTTTAGGTATAATCATACCAAAAAATATTTGATAGGGTCTAAATTTATATGAATAATGAAGCGATTATAGACTATTTTAAACAGATAACCAAAAATTTTAACTATACATTAATTATTCAAATTATTCCAATTTTGCTTGTCTCTTCGGTACTTATAAAAGAGATGAACCCTACTCTATTTCATAAACAAATGACTTACTATACACTTTCTGCTGTAATTTTAGTTGTTGCGGCTTATATACCTTGGAAATATATTTTATGGCTCATTGCACCTACTGCATATATATTAAATTTACTACTTTTATTAGCTGTTGAGGTTGTAGGAAAATCAATTCTTGGTGCAAAAAGGTGGCTGGTGCTTCCTGGTGGTTTTACTATCCAGCCATCTGAGTTTATGAAGCTAAGTATTTTGCTATTTTTAGCTTTTATTATAAATAAAAGACCTCCAAAAAGTAGTGGTTATGGATTGATAGAGTTTATAATTTTATCTATAATAATTTTAGCACCTGCTGTATTAATTTTAAAAGAGCCAGATTTAGGAACTACTTTACTGCTATTAATGGCATCTTTTGGTGTGCTTTATATTGTTGGGGTTAATTGGAAAATAGTAGCAATTATAGTTATTGCTTTAAGTGTTTTAGCCCCAATAGGATATAAATATGGCTTAAAACCTTACCAAAAAAAGCGTATAGAAGATTTTTTAGGAAAACCAAGCTATCAAGTTCAACAAGCTCTTATTGCAATAGGTAGCGGAGGAATAGAAGGCAAAAGCAAAGAAGAAGCTACTCAAACACAGCTTAAATTTTTACCTGTTTCTACAACAGATTTTATTTTTGCTTATCTTGGAGAAAGATTTGGATTTAAAGGTATGGTTATTGTTGTAGCATTATATATAATGTTAATTATACACCTTTTAATAATATCAAAAATATATAGTGATGATTACCATATCGTTGTAATAGCTAGTGGTATGGCATTTCTATTTTTTGTATATATGGGAGTTAATATTTATATGGTAATTGGATTAGCTCCTGTTGTTGGTGCACCTTTGCCTATGTTTAGCCATGGAGGAACATCTTTTATAATTTTTGCATTTTTATTTGGAATTTTAGAAAATTTAATCTCTTTTAAAGCTTATAAGCCATATAATTCCGACACCAAAATTGAAATGATTAAAGAATAAGTCTCAATCTTGGTAAAATTGGGTCTTTAGCTCAGCTGGTTAGAGCTCTCGGCTCATAACCGAGCGGTCCGGGGTTCGAGTCCCCGAGGACCCACCACTTTTAATACTTCCAATATTTTGAAAGACTCTTTTTAACAATATTTCCATTACTTAGTTTACACTCTATATTTAATTTTTTATCATCTTTTGTTAAATCTATATAGTAATGTTTTCCAGCCTCTTTTGAGTTAGCTTCTTCAAATTCTACTGGAGTATAGGTAAGTTTATTTACTTTACACTCAACTATTGATAACTCTGACAACTCCTCAGATTCACCCTTGTCGATTAGATTTATATTTAATCTATTATCAGCAATATTAAAATAAACAATTGCATCATCACCTCTATAAGCTGTTGTATTTGCCGCTTGTGTGTAACTTTGTGCATTTTGATGCAAAACTTCTATTGAGTTATTTTTACTATTACAGCCAATTAAAATAGGAACAATTAGCGCAAACTTAAGTAATTTCATAAAATCTCCTTAAAAACTTTTTATCATTATAACAATTATTGTATAATTAACTAATTTTTTATGGAGTAAATCTTGAAACATTTAGCAATTGCGTTTACAGGACCAAGTGGAAGTGGTAAAACTACACTAATAGAAAAGATTTCGTTAAAACTTAGTAATAAATATAATATTGCAATAATTAAACACGACCCATCTAATAAAGCTATATTTGATACAAAAGGCAAAGATAGCTATAGATTTTTTAATAGTGGAGCAAATACTGCAGTTGTTTCTGATGTAAAAACCACAATATTTAAACATAATACTAGTACTTTAGATGAGCTAATAGAATATTTAAAGCCATTTGATTTATTAATGGTTGAGGGTTTGAAAAATTGGGAGCTACCAAGAATTGGAATATTTAGAGGTAAAATTGAAAAAGAGTATTTGCCCTATTTGCAAGCAATTGCAATAGATAATAGTATATCAAAAGATGAAATTAAAGATTTAAATGTAGATATTTTAGATTTAAATGATATTGAGCAAATTATAAATTACATCTGGAATAATGCAAAAAAACTATAAAGGATAAAAAAATGGATACAATTTTTAGTAAAATTGAAGAGATTGCTTTTAAGATTGATAATTTAATAAAAAGTGGAGAGAGCGGTTATAGCCAAAGTTCAAATGCTACTGGTGATACTCAACTAAAACTTGATATTCAAAGCGATAAAATTATAGAAGAGTGCTTTAAAGAAGTACCAATTATAAACTCTATTATTAGCGAAGAGAAAGATGATAAATTAGAGCTAAATAGTAATGGTGAATATATTGTATGTTATGATCCTCTCGATGGTTCTAGTATTGTAGATTTCAATCTATCTGTTGGTTCTATATTTGGAATATATAAAAATGGATTAAGTGGTAAAGATTTGGTAGCATCTGTTTATATAGTATATGGACCAAGATTAGAGTTAATAAAGACTATAAAAGGCACAAAACCTAAACTATTTAGGGTAAATAAAAATAAATTTGAGTTTATAAAAGAGATTACAATGGAAGAAAAAGGCAAAATAAATGCTCCTGGTGCTACACAAAAAAATTGGTATGAACACCATAAAAAGTTAATTGAGTCTCTTTTTAATGAAGGATATAGATTAAGATATAGCGGTGGAATGGTACCAGATTTACATCAAATTCTGCTAAAAGGTGGAGGTTTGTTTAGCTATCCTGGCACAACAGATAAACCTAAAGGAAAATTAAGAGACCTTTTTGAAGTAATCCCTTTTGCTTTAGCATTTATTGAAGCTGGTGGAGATGCTATAGATGATAAAGGTAACTCTTTATTAAATATTGTACCAACAAATTTGCACGATACTACACCATGCTTTTTTGGCTCAAAATATGAAATTTCTAAGGTAAAAGAAGCTTATCAAAATGGATAATCAAAAAAAAGATAAATGGGAATTAGCCCTAGAAAAAAAACTTCAGGAGCTAAAAGAGTGCCAAAAAGAGCATAATGTAAATAGCTGTATGAAGTGTAAAGATATTCTTGTATGTCAATTAAGAGATGAATATGTAAAAGCTGTTTATGAGAGTATGAATAAAGGTCATGGTGGAGGCTTTGAATTTTAAAATTAGGAGGATAAATGAACGAAAAAGATTTCAAAATAATTCAAGATTCTATTAGAGTAATACCAGATTTCCCAAAACCTGGTATTATGTTTAAAGATATAACAACACTTTTAAATAATAATCAAGCTTTTAATCTTTTAATAAAACATCTAGTTGATAAATATAAAGATTATAACTTAGATTATATTGCAGGTATTGATGCAAGAGGCTTTATTTTTGGTTCTGCTTTGGCGTCTCATTTAAATTTGGGTTTTGTTCCTATAAGAAAAAAAGGGAAATTACCATACACAACTGTTTCTCAAAAATATTCACTTGAATATGGCTATGATGAGGTAGAAGTTCATATAGATGCTTTTAAAAAAGATGATGATAAAAAAGCTAATGTATTATTAATTGATGACCTCTTAGCAACAGGAGGAACAGCATCTGCGGCAGTTAAGCTAATAGATAGAGTTGGAGCTAATTGTGTAGAAGCTTGCTTTATAATAGAACTTACATTTTTAGAAGGTTCAAAAAAGCTAGGCGTACCTAGCTACTCTATAATAAAAGAGTAAATTAAACTTTTAAAAGCAACTTATCTAATAAAGAGGTAGAGAGAACTCTTTTTGCAAAACCTAAAATATAAGTTGCTTTTGTAATATAATATCTTGGTTGAGGTTTTGAAGTAAGTATAATTTTATGCACAATAGATGCTACTTCAACAGCAGGTAAAGAGAAAGGTACTTTTTTTGCTCTACCCTCTTTTGCGTCTATATATTTTTGTTTAAAAATTGAGTTATTTATATCTAATTTATCTAAAGTAGCAATAGCATTTTTTCTAAAATTACTCTCTATTGGACCAGTATTTAATAATATTGGATATATATTGGTATCTTTTAATTCTAGTCTTAAAGTATCTGTAAGCCCTTCTACAGCATATTTACTAGCATTGTATGCTCCTCTAAAAGGTAATGATACCAAGCCTAGTACCGAGCTATGCTGAATAATTTTTCCATAACCTTGCTTTCTCATTACTTTAAGTACCTTTTTTGTTGCTTCATGAAGCCCTATAACATTTGTCTCAAACTGCTCTCTTAATAAATTTGCATCTATATCTTCAACTGCTCCCATCTGTCCATACCCAGCATTATTAAACCATACATCAATCTTACCATCAATTTTTAAAACTTCATCTATTACACTATCTATTGTTTTAGAATCTGTTACATCAAGCAAAAATGCATTTTCAAATCCAAGCTCTTTTAACTTTTGAACATCCTCTTCTTTTCTTGCGGTTGGATAAACTTTTATCATTCTATCTTTTAAATAAAGTGCTGTCTCTAGCCCTATTCCACTAGAACATCCAGTAATTACAATATTAGTTATCATTTTTTTACTTCCTTTAAAATATGATTTGCATCTTTTATAAAATAGATTGTTGCTATATCTTCAAAAAACTCAAGCGCTTTTTTAGAGTTAATAATCTTATCATTTTCAGCTAAAATTACCTCTATTATTGTGCCATTATTTGCAATTTTTTTAAATTTTTCTATATCCCAATTATAATTTAGTAGTTCATATAACTCCTCATAAGTTGCACTCTTTAAATATCTAGTTAAATCAATATCAAAACCATCTTTTACATTATTTAAAAAATTTTTTATATAACTGTTTGTATCTTTTTTAAAATATATTAGCTGAGTTTTTTTAAATGCTTTAGTTTTATCATTAAAAAATGCTGGTGATAGCAAAATTAATCTATCTACTCTACATTTACAATTTAAAGTATATTCCAAGGCTTTTATAGCCCCATAACTAAAACCAGCCACACAATAATTTGAACAATCAAGCCAAAAATTAAAAAGCTCTTGCTCATTTTGCAAAGCAAAGCCACTAAAGAATTTCATTTAGCTCCTCATTAATCTCTTTTTGAGTAACAATCTCTTTTTCATTTAGCTTTTTTGCAACCGCATCAATAACAGGCTCTAATCTATTTAAAATCTCTTCTACTTCACCTTTTATCTGAGCAGATAATATATTATAATTTTCATGTTCTGAAATTGTATAATCTTTTAATATAGTATTTAATATCTTTTCAAAGTTTGCTTTATCATCTTTTGAGATATTAAAAGTATCTTTATACTTTTTTAGTAAATATAATATACCACTAATATAAACTTTTGCTTTATTAATTAAAATAGTTTTACTTAATATTACCATATCTTGGTTAATATTAATTGGTATTAAAAGACTAACTTTATCTATCTCAAAACCTAACCATTTAGCAATTACAGCTTTTGATGCTTGATAGTTTGCTTTAATTTCTCTCTCTTTTGCACTTAATACAACTACTCTTTTTTTACCATAAATCACTCTATCTTTTACACTATATATATCATCTATTGTTATTGCTAATTTATCTTTTTTTAAGGCTAATAAAGCGGCTTCGTTAATAAGAGTTTCAATAGTAGCAGGGCTAAAACCAGCAGTTAGCTTGGCTACTTCTTTAATATCAATATTATGATTTTTATTATCTAAATATAACTTAATAATTTGTTCTCTCTCTTGCATATTTGGCAAACCAATATATACTCTTCTATCAAATCTACCAGGTCTTAAAAGCGCACTATCTAAAACATCTACCCTATTTGTAGCACCAATTACTACAACACCAGAATTAGGATTAAATCCATCTATTTCAACTAAAAGCTGATTTAAAGTTGCTTCTCTTTCATTACTATCTAATGTATCTCTACTCTTTCCAACAGCATCAATTTCATCTATAAAAATAATACTTGGAGCCATCTCTTTAGCTCTTGCAAATAGCTCTTTTACTCTTTTTGCTCCAGCTCCAGCATAAATATGAACAAAACTTGCTCCACTATTATAAAAAAATGGAACATTTGCTTCGGCTGAGATTGCTTTTGCTATTAATGTTTTTCCAACGCCAGGAGGTCCTATTAACAAAACTCCTTTTGGCATACGGATATTATATCTCTCAAATTTAAGAGGATTTTTTAAAAAATCAATAATCTCCTCTAAATCATCTTTTACATCGCTGATTCCTGCAATATTATTAAAATTAAACTCACTGCTATATTGAGGTTCTATATCTGATGTTAAGTTATCTAGCTCACTACTTTTTTGTGTCTGAAAATTTAATATTTTAGAGCTTTGATTTCTTCTTAAAATTATTATTAAAATAATCAAAATAGATAAAAGAATTAATACAGCTAAAGTTATTAACATATTACTACTTTTTGTATAGCCACTAATTGGATAATTTTTATAAAGCTCATCTAAATTAATAGCATATTTTAATACTCTTATCTTTCCTTGTGGAGTTGTAGCATAGACATAGTTATCTTTTATATAAATCTCTTTTGCGTTACCACTTTCTAACTCTGAAAGAAACTTCTTGCCACTCGTCATTGTAGTAGGATAACCTTTTAAAAATAGATAAATAATAATTGCTAATAAAATAGCTATAGAAGTTGAAATTATAGGTATTAATCTTTTTTTATCCATAGATAGCATAATTTTTATCCTCTTTTACTTCTGCTTGCTCTACTCTAATCCAGTTATGCTTAATATCAATATCTGATTTTACCACAATTAGATTATAATATTCATCATAACCTCTATATAAACCATCGTTACCACTCTCTATAAGTATAGTCAAATTTTTATTAAATCTTTTTCTAAACTGATAATTTTTTTCTTTAATTATAGAAGTTAGCTCTTTATGCCTTTGTTTAGCAACTTTACCATTAATTCTATCTTTTATTTTTGATGATGGGGTATTATCTCTTGGAGAGTATGTAAAAGCATGAATATGAGTTAAAGGCAAATCTTTTATTCTTTTGACTGCTTCTCTCCATACCTCATCGCTCTCCCCTGGATGACCAACTATAAAATCTGTACCTATTGCAACTCCTTTATTTGCAATCTTTTCAAAAAGTTTCAAATCATCTAAATATTTATTTCTTCTATTCATCTTTAAAAGCATTACATCGCTTGTATGTTGTAAAGCAATATGTAAATGTTTCTCCATAAAAGGCTCATCCAAAAGCTCTAAAAACTCATTATCTATTTGAATAGGCTCCAAACTCCCTACCCTTACTCTTCTTACACCTCTAATTTTTGAAATATCTTTTATAAGTTTTGCAATTGAATAATCTATATCCTTTCCATAACTACCAACATTTGTACCTGTTAAAATAAACTCTCCAAAACCATTAGATGCAAGCTTGCTAATTTGCTCTAAAACCTGCTCTTTTGGTAAACTTCTTGCATTCCCCCTAACATAAGGAATAATACAATAACTGCATCTAAAATTGCACCCCTCTTGAATTTTAATAAATGCTCTGCTTTTACCAATAAATTCTGTTACTATTGTAGAATCGATATGTTCTAAATCTCCAACTCTATAAAATCTATCTTTTTTTTTCAAAAGCTCATTAATACTCTCTTTTTCAGAATGCCCTAAAACCCCAAAAACTTGGCCTTTATCAAAAAGCTCTCTTCCTTTAGAGTGTGAACCACAACCTGCAAGAAGAACTTTTGCATTTTGATT
Organism: uncultured Nitratifractor sp.; assembly: GCA_964500335.1. Taxonomy (GTDB): domain Bacteria; phylum Campylobacterota; class Campylobacteria; order Campylobacterales; family Sulfurovaceae; genus JAADEQ01. Next base: position 16,204 of record CAZCOI010000024.1, on the reverse strand, counting down.
CTTTCTAGCTATACTATTAATATATCCTCTTACAGAACTATCAGCACCATTTGTAACTGTACAAGAGTTTACCACAACCAAATCTGCCTCTTCCTCATTAAAAGAGAGTTCAAAATCTTTAAGATTATTTATCATTATTTGGGTATCAAACTGGTTTGTTCTACATCCAAATGTTTTAAAAAATACCTTTTTACCCATTATACCTCTTTTGTTATATCTTGTTTAACTTCTGAAGGTCTTGGAATTTTATTATTTATAAATAGAGATTGTGTAGGATATGCTATCTCAATATCACTCTCTTTTTGAATCTCTTCTATAATCTTATTTGAAATTGTGCTTCTTAAAGTTAGTGTTGCATATGCATTTGTTAAATACCAAATACTAACTTTCATTCCGTAACCTTCTATAAAACTAAATACTCTTGGCTCAACATTGGCACTTTTTAACTGATATTTGCTTCTTAAATTATTTAACTGCTTTCTTGTAATATCAGTATATCCTTTTGAATACTGTTTTGCAATATTTTTAGCAATATTCATAGCTTTTGCAACATTTGAATCAAAAGTAATATAAAAATCTATACCATCCCAAACTGTTTTTAAGCCAGAGTGAGAGTAGTTTGCAATTAAATCTGTAAAAATATAGTTATTTGGTATAAAAATAATTCTTCCTGCTCTTCTATTATGCATATAAGTTGTTAAAGTAATATCTTCTTGTATTGTCATTCTAAGAAGCGAAATATCAACAATATCTCCAACATACTCTGCATTTCCACGAACTATTTTTATTCTATCTCCAACATGCACCGCCCCGCCAAGTACAATTACAAACCAACCAAGCAAAGACATAAACCAATCTTTCATCGCAATTGCAATACCAGCAGATGCAAATCCAAGTATTGTAATTAAATAGCTAACATTCTCTAAATATGCAAATAATAGAGTTAAAATTATAATTGTGATAAAAGCTATATTTATTGCTTTATTAATTGTATAATAGCTATCTTTATTTGAAAAATATTTTCTAGTTAAATATTTTAATCCTAAAAATATAGATAAAAATATAAGAGCAACTATACCTATATAAAGCGCTTTTTGAAACTCTCTTTTAATATCTTTTCTAATAGAAATCTCAACCTCATCTGCCTTTTTTAGATATATCTCTTTTGTTGTTTTAAATATATCTTTAATTGTATAGAGCTGTTTAATCTCTTGAATTAATTCATTTAACTGCTCTTTAAATCTATTATCCCCACTCAATTTTGCAATTTTTGTTAAAAGCTCTTTTTTTTGATTTAGTTTTAATATAGTATCTTGTAAGCTTTTATATCTATCAAGATATTTTGCTTTTCTATTCTTTAACTCTTTAATATATGAAAACCCGCTAATTATTGCAAAAGGATTTGTAATTTTGGGAGCATCTGTAAGCTCAGGTGGAGATATAATATTTTGAAACGGATCCTTTTCAAAATCTTTTACTAAATTTATCTTATCTTCAACAACTTTTAGCTCTTTTTTTAGCTCTTTTAAAATCTTTTTTTGCTTTTTAGTTAAAGATTTTAATGATTTATATTTAGTAATTTTATTTTGTATTGACTCTTTTTTATCTATTAAATCTTTATGAGAAATATATGCACTATATGTTTTTGTCCATTCATTATTTAATGTCTCATCATTTTTAAAAGATTCTAATTTTGCAAGAAATTTTAAAAGTCTCTCTTTTTTCTCTTTACTTATTATATGAGCAGTTTGATTATTTTCTCCAACTTTAGATACATTCAAATCATTAGTAGCCCAAATAGTTATACTAAAGAATAAAGCTACTAATACTTTTTTCATCTATTAGCCTTAAATTTATTTAATATATCTATTATAATCTCTTTTGGAATATCATTTTTAATAATATAAGTTCCAATATGACCATTTGGCAAAATAAAAGATATTTTATTATTTGCACTCTTTTTATCTAAAAAGAAGTGTTCATAAAACTCCTCTACATTATTAATAGTAAAATCAACTGGTAATGAGTTTTTAGCCAAAAGCTCTTTTATATCTTCTGCTTCTTCTTTAGATAACAACCCTAAAGCTACAGCAAGTTCATTAGCCATAACCATCCCAATAGCAACAGCCTCTCCATGAAGATATTTAGTATAATCTGTTAAATTTTCTATAACATGTCCAAAAGTATGCCCATAATTTAAAACAGCTCTAATACCACTCTCTTTTTCATCCTTATTTACAACATCTGCTTTTAAACTAACAGATTTTGCAATAATTTTTATTACATCATCTTTGTTATTAAAATCTGCATCTTTTAAAAAGTCAAAAAACTCCTTATCAAACATTACTGCCATTTTAATAACTTCAGCAACTCCTGCACTAAACTCTCTTTTTGGTAAGGTATCTAAAAAAGATGGGTCAATATAAACTGCTTTTGGCTGATAAAAAGCTCCAACTAAATTTTTACCAAATCTATTATTTATTCCTGTTTTTCCTCCTACACTAGCATCTACTTGAGCTAAAAGAGTAGTTGGCATTTGAATAAAATTTATTCCTCTTTGATAAATTGAAGCTACAAAACCTGTCATATCCCCTATAACTCCTCCACCAAGAGCAATTAATGTAGATTTTCTATCAAACTTTGCTTCAAATAGTTTATCTAAAATATTTAAAACTGTATCTATATTTTTATACTCCTCACCATCAGGAATTTCGATAACTTCAATCTGAGGAGCTTTTATTGAGTTTAATGCTCTTTTTAAATGAAACTTAGCAACTGTTGGATTGGTAATTATAGCTACTTTAGAATCAATTTTTATATCTTTTAATGGCTCTATATAAATATTATAACTTTTAGAATCTTTTGTTTTTATATCTATTGGGATTATCACTTTTACTTTCCTATATGTTTTATTATTTATTATATTTTACTAAAACTCTTATAAGAGAGAGGATATAGTTTTTGAAATTATATTACCTAAACTTTCTCTTATTTAAGAGGTGTAAAAAAATAGGACAATTTTACTCTTCTACTGTTATTAACAGTTTAGGATGATTGTTTGTTTTAAGCAATAATGTATCTACATCTCTTTTAAAAAATGCCAATAAGCCATTAAATTTAATATGTTTACTAAAAGGTATAATTAAAAGCAAATCTTGACTATTTTTAATTGCTTTTATTGGATTTTTCTTCTCTTTTATAATATCTATTTTCATATTATGAACATGAGCTAATGTCTCATAATGTTCTATCACACTTTGACTATCACTAAATTCTCCTTTAGGGTCATACTCTCTTAATGATAATTTTACTCCTAATGTATCGGCAATATAAAAAGCAATTGATGATATCTCTTCAAGCTCTCTTTGTTCACTTTTTACTACTGTAGCCTCTTTTATAGAAGATACTTTATTATCTCCAAATAGATAAATTAATTTTTTATAGCTATATAACTCTTCACTAAAATTACTAACCTCTAAAGTTTTATTAGAAAGCATTATTAAGCCTATATTATGTTTATCTATATCTGTTGCAATTACTCCCTCTTTAATATCGCCAAATGTTATATAGCTTCTAATTCTATTACAATCATAACTTTTAATTTTGTTTATAATCTCAAAATCATTTGGATTAACAACTCTAATAACTAATTTTTTATCTTCAAATCTATCTAAAAGATAGATTGCATCTTCTATATAATCTATAACTCTCTTTGAATCTTTGTCAATATCAATATATAAATAGAAATTTTTTCCAAAAGGTTCTGGGAATGTACCTTGTTTTGCATGAACTCTTTTATATACATTTGCCAAAACTTGCGGTTTACCTATTATTAATAATCTATCTCTTGGGCGAATCATTGTAGCATTTGTAGGCAAAATCAATTTCTCATCTCTATATATTGCCGCAATTTTCCACTTAACTTGAGGGATAGAGCCAATATGCCTAAATGCATATGGACTTGAAAATGGAACAATTACCTCCATAATTTCACCTTCATTAAGCCCAATTGTTTGAGCAACTACCGGAACATTTGGCAAATAATCATATAATCTATTTGATATTACTGTATTTATATCTACAATATTTAAATAGCTATCTTCAATATCTTTAAATTTATCACTACTATCTAGTGCAACTATTCTAACTTTCTTATTTAATATGCGTATATTTTTATAAACTTCATAAGCTTCATCCATTAAATCATATACAATAAATACTACATTATATTTATCTCTTTTACAAACCCTTTTTAATCTATACAAACTTGTAGGGTCTAAAAGCTTATATTCAAATGATGAGCTTTTAATTAACTCTTTTTCTTTAACTATTACACTATATTTATGCTCCGATAAATTCTTAAGCTCAATAATCTCAAGAAATTTTTGAGAAATTTTCCCACTAGCTACTATTAATATATTACTCATATTCCTCTTTTATCTTTTTTTGATAGAATTTCATAAAAAGATTATAGCATAATGATATTTACTATAGACCAAACTAATAACAATGCAAGAGCTTGTACATTAAAAACAGCCCATTCAACTATACAAACACCTGTGTTTATGCCTGTAGGAACTGTAGGTTCTGTTAAAGCATTAGATGCAATAGATTTGCATACTCTTCTTGATCCTCAAATAATTTTAGGAAATACATATCATCTATATTTAAGACCTGGTGATAATATTATCAAAAAACTTGGAGGATTGCACAATTTTACTAAATTTAATAAAAGCTTTTTAACAGATAGTGGAGGATTTCAAGCCTTTTCACTTAGTAATAATGTAAAAATTAGTGAAGATGGAATTTTATTTAGAAGCCACATTGATGGCTCTAAACATAAGTTTACTCCATCAAAGGTTTTAGATATTCAATATAATCTAAATAGTGATATTATGATGATACTTGATGACTTAGTAGCTTTACCAGCTACAAAAGAGCGTTTAAACAATAGCATTAAAAGAACAACAAAATGGGCGCAAGAATCAATTAACTATCATAAATTACAACAATCTAAAGGTATTGGATTAGAGCAAAATATATTTGCTATTATTCAAGGTGGAACAGACTTTGAATTTAGAAAAATTTCTGCAAATGAGTTATGTGAACTAGATTTTGATGGATTTGCAATAGGTGGACTTAGTGTAGGAGAGAGTAATCAAGCAATGTATGATACTGTCGAATTTACAACTCCTTTAATGCCAAAAGATAAACCAAGATATCTAATGGGAGTAGGAACACCAGAAGATTTAATAGAAAATATATATCGCGGTGTTGATATGTTTGATTGTGTTATGCCAACAAGAAACGCAAGAAACGGAACGCTTTTTACAACATTTGGAAAATTAAACATAAAAGCCGCAAAATATAAAGAAGACCAAAATCCAATAGATAATAACTGCAAATGCTATACTTGCCAACACTACTCAAGAGCTTACTTAAACCATCTATTTAGAGCAAAAGAAATTACATATTTTAGATTAGCAACAATCCATAATCTATACTACTATTTAAATTTAACAAAAGAAGCTAGAGAAGCTATTCTAAATCAAAATTTTGATAATTTTAGAAAAGATTTTTATAAAAAAAGAAGTTAATCATCTATATCTACTCCATCCCAAAACTCATCATAACTAAAAGTAGTTAGAGCACTCTCCTTTTCCATATTATCTTTTAATAACTCCTTTTCAACTTTTGCAAAATAATCTTCAAGAGCCTCTTTTATAATAATAGAGGGCTCTTTATCTAATATTTTTGAATACTCTTTAATTGCTTCAATATAGTATCTATCTAAATTAAATTCCATTATGCTATATTTGTATAAACTTTTTGAACATCATCATCTTCTTCAAGTTTTTCTATTAAAGACTCTATTTCATCAAGATGTTCTTCATTTTCAATTTGAATTGGAGTATTTGCTATAAATTCAATATTTGCTTTTTTAATCTCTATGTTTCTATCTTCTAATGCTTTTGTTAAATCTCCAAAACTAGTAAATTCACCATATACTCTAATAATAGCTTTATCCTCACCATTCTCTTGAGGTTCAATATCTTCTTCTATCTCTTCTAAACCATAATCTATAAGCTCTAATTCTAGCTCTTCTAAATCGATATCATCTTTTTTATCAAACTCAAAAACTGCTTTTTTTGAGAATATATAATTTAAAGCTCCACTTGTTAGCATTTCTGCATTATGCTTTCTTAAAATTGCTCTAACATTTGCTACAGTTCTAGTATTATTATCTGTTGCACAAGTAATCATCATCTGCACACCATGAGGTGCTTTAGCTTCATAAACTAACTCTTTAATATCTGCCGCATCTTTATTAAAAGCTCTCTTTATTGCTGCTTCAATATTATCTTTTGGCATATTCTGAGCTTTTGCATTCATAATAGCAGTTCTTAATTTTGCATTCATCTCAGGATCTGGGGAGCCACCCTCTTTTGCCGCTATTGTTATCATCTTTCCAAGTTTAGGAAACAATCTTGACATTGTTCCCCATCTTTTCATTTTTGCAGCTTTTCTATATTCAAATGCTCTTCCCATTTAACTTACTCCATATATAAATTTTGAAAAAATTATATCAACTATAGCTTTAAGCTATACTCTTTAATAGTAATTTTTATGTATCTTGAGTCCAATAACTTATTTTTTTAAGAAGGTCATCTTCTTTAATTGGCTTAATTAAAACATCATCTGCACCATAATTTAGTATTTCAGAGACCTTGCTATCATCAGTAGTTAAAATAATTACAGGTGTATTACTATTGGCTTTTTGACTTCTAAACTGCTTTAAAAAACCTTTCCCATCAAGTATTGGCATAATAATATCTAATAACACTAAATTTATAGATTTATCTTTATTAATATACTCTAAAGCTTCTGCACCATTATTAGCTTCTGTAATATTTTCTACAATATCTTTATGGTGAGAAAGCAGTGCTTTTATTAATTTTCTATTGATAGTGTCATCATCTACTAGCAATATATTTAATTTATTCATTTTTTATCCCTAATACTATTTATAATAGATACTATCTCTTCTTTACTTGTTAATTGATTTATAGATTTTAATAAAATTCCATTATACTCTTCTTTATCTTCTGGCTCTTCTGTCAATACTACTGTAACTTTTTCTCTTTTTATAATCTCTAATACCGTTTTACTTAGATACTCTTCATCTGTAAATACAATATCATAGTTGCCATTTGCTAATTTATGAGCAATATTCTCATTCTCATTTAATGTATCAAAATCAATTTCAATAGATGACATAAGAGTAGATAAAATTTTATTGCTTAAAGGGAATTTTTTTGCAATTAATACCTTTTTACTCCCTTTTTTATCTACTTCACTTTTTTCAAAACTCTCCTCTTTCTTCTCTTTTAACTCTTTGTCTCTCTTTTTATTATCTTTTATCTCTAAATTTAAAGATGATTTATGACTCAAAAACTTATGTAAGATATATAAAAGTTCAGACATCTCAATAGGTTTAGAAATATACTCATCTAACCCTTCTTTTAGCAATCTTTCTCTATCTCCTTTTAAAGCATTTGCTGTTAATGCTATAATTGGAGTTTTAGGAAGAGACTCTTTTTCTTGATACTCTTTAATAACCTTAGTAGCTTCAATTCCATCAACTACAGGCATCTGTATATCCATAAAGATTAAATCATAATCATTCGAAGCTTTAACTTTATCTATAGCCTCTTGTCCATTATCAGCAACATCTATATCTAATCCAAATCCTTTTAAGATATTTACAATTAGCTTTTGATTAATTAAGTTATCTTCAACTACTAAAGCTTTTCCGCTATATTTAGCCTGAACAGTAGTTGTTGTCTCCTCCTCTTTATCTTCAATATCACTCAGATATTTAAGCGTAGATAAAAATTTATTAAATCCTATCGGTTTAAATAGTACTCGCTCATTTGGTAAAGAGAAGTTATCTAATGAATCACTATTTGCAACTTTTGTAATAATTATTAACTCATCTTTTTTAATTAGCGGTACCATATCTAAAATTTCATTATAATTTATATCTATATCGATAAATACATTTTTTGCACCACTATTTTCATTTAAAATCTTTTTAAGCTCAACAATATTCCCAAATGTTTGATATGTAGCACCATAATAATCTAAATATTTAGAGATATACTCGACTAATTTATTATCTTCATCTTGTTTATATAATAAAACATTTAAATCGCTAAACTTACCTTTATAGCTTGCTGTTCCGCTATCAATCTCTTCAATTGGTATAGTAAAGTAAAATGTTGAACCAATATTCTCTTTACTCTCAACCTTCAGCTCACCACCTAAAAGCTCAACATATTGTTTAGTAATTGTAAGCCCTAAACCAGTTCCACCATATTTACGATTAATAGAAGAGTCTCCTTGCATAAATGGTTGGAAGATTCTTTCTAACTGCTCTTTACTCATACCAATACCAGTATCTTTTACGCTAAACTCTATCCATACTCTATTATCATTTTGAACTTTAAAACTCTTTTTAATCTCTACATCTATCTCACCGCCACTTTCTGTAAACTTAATAGCATTATTTAAAAGATTTGTTAAAATCTCTTTTAGTTTTGTAGGATCGCCTTTTAATTTAGGGCTAATTTCAGGATCTAAATAGTAATTAAGCTCAATATTCTTATCTGAAGCAATAACTGCAAAAGTATCAACTGCACTATCAAACTCTTTTGCAGTATCAAAAATAACATGTTCAAGCTCAACTCTATTGCTTTCAAGTTTTGATAAATCTAAAATATTATTGATAATATCTAATAGATTATCTGAACTCTTTTCAATTATCTCTACATACTCTCTTTGCTCATCATTTAAATTTGTTCCTTTAAGCAATTCAGCAAAACCTATAATACCATTCATTGGTGTTCTTATCTCATGAGACATATTTGCTAAGAAGTATGATTTTGCTTTATTTGCCTCTATTGCTTCTATTTTATCTTCTTTAGCAGTCTCTATCATATTTTCTAAAAACTTATACCCTTTTTGCATACCTTCAGATGTTTCAAAATCTATACTATTTATCTCATCTAATTCATCTTTAATCGAAGGGTCAGTCTCACCAATCTTTTTTACAGCTCTTTTTAAAGATAATTCAAGCTCTTTTGAATTTGCTTCTATCTCTTTAGATAATCTATTTCCAAAAATAATTAAAATTAACGATAAGAAAAGCAATAATGCAAAAAGTGCAACCAACAGTAGATATTTTTGTGAATATTTTGCTAACTCTTTTTTAGCTTCATCATAAATTACTGACGATGTTTTATCGTGAAGAGATACATATTTGCTTAAAACTGTAAATAATCTTATTGTATCAGTTTTATACTCTCCACTATTTGCATTAGAAATAATATCATAATATACATCTACAAACTTCTCTTTTATAGTATCATTATATGAACTTTTTAAATAACTACTTATTCTATTAGAAAGTTCTTTATCATCAATAAGTTTTGGGTTAAATACCATTGCTTTTGAGTGATAATCTATCCAGTTGCTAAGTATATTTTTATCAATTTTTTTCTTCTCTTCAATATTTGAAACCAAATAATCTCTAAGCAACCCTTTATACTCTTGAGAAATATATAAATTAGTTAAAGTATTACTTATTTTATTAATATCAACATTTAAAGAAAATTTATTAATCATTAAAAGTGTTTTAAGAGTAGGAGAAGTTAAGTTTTTAGTATAACTATCTAAAATCTTCTGATAATCATCTTTTGTTGCATTCTCTATAGAAGCTCTAATATCTTTTAATTTATCTAAGAGTTTATTTAATTTATAATAACTCTTTTTATCAATATTGATAGGTTCATTAAATAGATAATCTTTTGGTAAGATAGTACTATTTTCAATAATTAAATTATTTTTATACTCTTTAACTGCTATACTTGTTTTTGCAAATTGATTATTCAAAAGCTCCTTATAAGAACTTTTATCAGATGCCAAATATAGAGCAACTATTCCTCTCTCTTTTCCTAATTCAACAAGCAAATTATCTAAATATTTATTATTTTTAGTAATAATCTTGTATGCTTTGATTTTTTCATAATTTATATAAGTATTATAAAATAGATATGTAGCGGCTACTATTAAAATAATAGTAGGCAAAATGGTTATTAATTTTAATTTATTTTTAATCTTCATTATCTATCATCTCCATCTCTTTTAGTTCATCTTCTAAACCTTTAAGTTGTGCAACAAACTCTTTTATTAACTCTCCACTATTTGATAAAACATTCTCTTTTTGAATTTTAAATAGTGTCTCAGCAATTTCATCTAATCTTAAATTGCTTGCAGCACCTTTTAACATATGTGCTGTTGTTTGTAAAGTTTTTATATCATCATTTTTATAACCTTGAACTAGTTGAGGCAAATGTTCTTTAGCCTGTTTTGCAAAATCATTAACAAATTCAATAATTAAAGATTCAGGTAGGTTTAACTCATCAGAAGCTTTTTGAGGATTAAACTCTACCTTTTTACTCTTGATAGATTTTAATAAATTCTCCGCGGATGTAATATCAATCATATCTTGCGGAATTGATGGTGGAGTTAAATCTATCTCTTCATCATCTTTACTCTCTTCATAAAGCTCATTTTCTATTTTGTTAAAATTATTATCTAGCTTTTCTCTAATAAGTTTTATAGTAATAAATAGCTCTTTTAATGCGCTTTGACTAGGTAATTTTTGTAAATAATCTGTTATTATATCTAAAGATAAAAGATTACTTGCATCAATCAACATCTCAACTGTCGTTCTTTTATTATCCTCTAAATCACTTCTATAATTTTCTATTTCATCTAAATAGTTATCCAATAAAAGTTTATAATTTTCAACATCTATACTTAACATATTAGCATTTTTATTGAAATTAATCGCATCTACTTTTAATTCAATTAATTTATAAAGTGTAGTAACTTCTAATTTATCATCAACTTTATCTTCTTTACTCTCTTGTTCTTCTAAATCTATCTCTTTGGTCTCTATTACATCTTTAGCTATATCACTCTCTTGCTTGGTTGTTTCATAATCTTCAACCTCTTCAATGATTATCTCTTCATCTTTTTTAATAACATTTGTAATTTCACTATCGTAAGATAAACTTTCATCTAATAGCTCATTTGCAGTTGTAATATTAGTATCTTCTAACTCTATATCTTCATTTACATCTTTTGAGCCCCAAGGGAAAAATTTAGATGTTAATTTGCTTATACCTTCTTTTTTACTCTCTTTTTGATTAGTATCTTTATTATCATCTTTGCTATCAATCTCTATAATCTTCTCTTCAACCTCATCTTCTTGTTTAGTTATCTCTTCAGTTTCAATTATTTTGGATAAATCTTCTTTATTATCTTTATCTTCACTATCTTCTATCTCTTGATTTATTAATTTCAATAACTCATCGCCACTACTTTGAGTTGTTGCCTTATTATCTTCTATTATACTCTCTTCTATTACTGTTTTGTTGCTATTCTCATCAATATCACTAATAGTATAATCTCTTATTTTAATACTTTCACTCTTATCATCTTTAGCTATTTCATCACTATTATCAAATATCTTTATTACATCTAAATTTTCATACTCTTTATTATCTTGTTCTTTTTGCTCTTTGGTAGAAATATCTTCTTTTTTGATTGATGGAATACTAAACTCATTATCATCAGTTTGAATTAACCCCTCTTTAATCTTTTTAAGATATTCAATATTTTCATTTTCAATATTAGCAATATCATCTTTTAAAGATATTTTATACATATCTAATTTACCAAAGGCAGAATGAAGCTCAATAATACTATATTTAAACTCTATATCACAATCTACAACTCTTAACTCATCATCTTCAAGGATTGTTATATCCCTATTTTTTAAAGCCAAAGATATTGAGCAAACATCATCTTGTCCAATTTTATCTAAAAAACTTTTACTAGCGGCAATAATATAATCTTCATTATTGGTAACAAAATACATCTTAATATTCCTTTAATAATTAGGGTTATTCTTATACATATGATATTATATTCCTCATTAAAAAATGGTTTAATATTTCAAAATTAAATTTTTTTTATACCTTTTAATATATTTGCAACCTTTTTATTAGTAATTTTTACTATTTCATCATACGAAGCTTTTTCAATATCCTCGAAAGTACCGAAGTAGTTAAGTAGTCTCTTAACTACCTCTTTGCCAATTCCTTTATGCTTATAAATATCTAAACTCATATCCTCTTTTTGTTTTTTTAACTTATGGTAATTTATAGCAAATCTATGTGCTTCGTCTCGTAACTTTTGAATAAATTGAAGTCTTTTATCTGTAGGTTTTAGCTCTATAATCTCACCATATTGTGTATAAATTATATCTTTTGAAGCGCCTTTTGCTCTATGTGCTTTAAAATCAAGCTTCTCTTTTGCAATAGCAATAACATCTAAATTTACTCTCTTTTCTTTTAAAATCTCTATCGCTAAAGATAATAATGTTGAACCTCCATCAATTATCCATAAATCTGGTGGAGAGATTTTTGAAAAACTCTCAACTCTTCTAGTTAAAAGTTCTCTCATTTGAGCATATTCATCTTTTGCACTTAACTCATAGCGCCTATATGACTCTTTATCAAAAGAGCCATTATCCCAAACAATCATTGCTCCAACAACTGCTTGTCCCATCATATGAGAATTATCAAAACACTCAATTCTATATGGTAAAATCTCTAAAGATAATAACTCTTTTAATCTCTCTTCTAAGTTTGTTTGCTCCTTATCTTGTTTTAAAATTCCTTTTGCATTTTTTATTGCTAAATCAACAAGCTTTGCTTTATTACCAGCTTTTGGGTACTCTATCTTTATTTTTTTATCTACAATTTTACTAATTAATTCTGATAGACTCTCCCTATCTTCAAAATCACTTGCAACTAAAACTCTATTTACATCTATACTAATTATATTTTTATAATGATTAATTATAGCCTGTTTGTATGCTTCATCTTTATCAAATTTCTCAATATTTCTAAAAATATTATGAGTAGAAGAGACAATTTTACCATCTCTCATAAATATCTTTACTACAACTCCTTTATCTTTAAAAAAATCTATTGCAAATATATCATAGTTTGCATTTGAAGCTATATCAATAGTAGATTTTATCTGAAGAGCTTTTATAGCTTCTATAGAGTCTCTAAGCTTTGCGGCTTCTTCAAATCTTTCACTTGAAGCTAATTTTAGCATCTTTTGAATCATTTTATCAATCAAAACTTTTCTATTATTTATAGCATATTTTACCTCTTTAATAATTTTTGCATACTCTTTTTTAGAAATTTTACCCTCACACGGAGCTAAACACTTATTTATCTCATAAAATAGACAAGCTTTTTTACCTTTTAAAGAACCCTTTTTTTGAACTAATGGATAAAATTCATATATTGCATCAAGTAGAGCTTTTGCACCACTAGGAAATGGACCATAATATTTAACTTTTGGAGACTTTACAACCTTTCTTGTTATTTCAAATCTTGGAAAATCTTGCATCTCGTCAATATAAATATATGGATAAGTTTTATCATCTCTTAATAAAATATTATATTTTGGTTTTAACTGTTTAATTAATGAATTTTCTAATATTAGTGCATCTTCTTCACTATTTACTACAATATAATCAATATATTTTGCTTCATCCAACATCTTGCCAATTCTTGTTTGCACCGCATATTTTGGTCTAATTTCAGGAGTTAAAAAAAAGTAACTTTTTACTCTTTTAGATAAATTTTTTGCTTTGCCAATATATAATAATCTTCCATCTTTATTAAAATATTGATAAACTCCTGGCTCTTTTGGAAGCTCTTGTATAATATATTTAATCTCTTTCATTCATACTCTTTATATTATCTTTTATCTTTTCTAAGATTTTTTGTATATCTTTATCTTTTGCATTAATCTTAAAATCTCCTTTTGCCAACTCTTTATATTTCACATCACTATTTGTGTTAATAATTGGTGGCTTAGTGTGGAATTTTGAGACAAAAAATTCAATTTTTTTAACATCTTTAAAAATCTCAGCACACTCTAAATCTATTATGGTAATTTGGTTTAATAGATTATTTATTAAATCTTTATTATAATTAAGTTCCATTTTGTAACCCGGATGTGACAATCCACCAAAGAGTGTATTGTTTTTTATATAAAAAAAAGCTATAGCTTTAGCAAACCTTGGAGGCATTAAAGCTAAAAGCTTATTAAAACAGGAGTACTTATGAATATCGCTAAAATAGGATCTATGTTTTATGGTATTAAGAATTTCATTAACTTTTTTCATATTGCGATTATAGCATCTTTCTTGCTTATAGTTGGCTTTAGTGGTTGTGGATATAAAACTCCACCCGTTTGGGTAGAAAAAAGTAGTAAGGTTAAATAGTGTCTGAATGTAAAAGATATGATATCATCATAATTGGTGCTGGAATAGCAGGACTCTATCTTGCATCTAAACTTCCAAAAGATAAAAATGTTTTAGTTTTATGTAAGGATATACCTTGGGAGTGTAATACATTTTACGCCCAGGGTGGAATTGTTACCGCATTAGATGAGAATGATATCCCATTACACATCGAAGATACACTAAATGCTGGTGCTTATCATAATGTAAAAGAGGCTGTTGAAATACTATCTAAAGAGTCTATTGAGATAAGAGAAGATTTAGTAAATAGTGGAATGGAATTTGATTTAGATAAAAATGGTAATTTACTATTTACTAAAGAGGCCGCTCACTCAACTAGCAGAATTCTTCATGCTGGCGGAGATGCAACCGGAAGATATATGCACCAATTCCTTATGAATAATAATCCTCATAAACTTCAAAAAAACTCTTTAGTTTATGACCTTTTAATTGAAAATGGCATATGCTATGGAGCAAGAGTGATGGTAAATTATAAGCCATATACTCTATATGCAGATAGTGTTGTAATTGCAAGTGGTGGAATAGGTTCTCTATATCAATACAATACTAATAGCAGAACCGTAAGCGCTGATATACACGGAATTTGCGTAGAAAAAGGAATTGAGCTTAAAGATATGGAGTTTATGCAGTTTCACCCAACTGTTTTTGTTAAAACACCATTTGCAAGAAAATTGCTTCTAACAGAAGCTTTAAGAGGAGAAGGTGCACATATTGTAGATGATGATGGAAAAAGATTTTTATTCGATTACGATGAGCGCGGAGAACTTGCAAGCCGTGATATAGTCTCTCGTTCAATCTTTTTATACAAAAGAAAAACTGGTAAAAAAGCATATTTAGATTTTAGTATGTTTAAGCCAAATTGGTTTAAAAACAGATTCCCAAATATCTATAAAACTTTTAAAAATATAGGTTATAATCTTCCTCATGATAGAGTTGAAATATCTCCAGCATTTCACTATGCTAATGGAGGAATAAATTGCGATATAGATGGCAGAGTCCCTGGAATTAAAGGTCTTTATGTGATTGGAGAAGCGGCAAGAACAGGAGTGCATGGGGCAAATAGACTTGCAAGTAATTCTCTATTAGAAGGTGCAGTTTTTGCAAAAAGATGTGCAAATGCAATATTAGAAGATAATAATAAACTTCCTTGTGAACTTCCATTTGAGAAAGATTATGATACTCTTTTACACAAAGAGAATGATAAAAAATATAAACACAAATTAAGAGAAATAATGTGGAAAGATGTAGGTATTGTTAGAACAAAAAAAGGTTTACTAGAGGCAAAAAATTTTATTTACGATACAAAAAGTAAAAATATTGGCAGATTATTAGAGTTAAGACTAAATACTGCTTCAGCAATTGTACAACAAGCTTTATATAGAGAAGAGTCTCTAGGTTCTCACTATATAGAAAAGTCTTAATCTTTTCTATAATCTTTTTACCCTTATAAACAAATGGTATAATTACGCTAATTAAATTTTAAAGGGTATTAATGAAAGAAGTCTCTATTGTAGTTTTAGATTTTGGTTCACAATATACGCAATTAATTGCAAGAAAATTAAGAGAAAGCGGAGTATATACCGAGGTTGTTCCGTATCGCGAAGATATACGAAAAATTAAAGAAAGAAAGCCAAAAGGTATAATTTTAAGCGGAGGTCCAGCTTCTGTTTATGCAAAAGATGCTTATAAACCAAGCGAAGAGATTTGGGATTTAGGATTGCC
>CAZCOI010000023.1:0-1920 GCA_964500335.1 uncultured Nitratifractor sp. | reverse complement strand
CCATAGAAAGCCCCAAGAAAAAAGAGTTAAAAAAGTTATATTTTATAAACTCTTTTGGAGATATTTTTAAATTAGAATTTTGCATTTAATCCTACATAAACGGAGCGACCGCTTGTTGCATAACCCGCTACATTTTGATATTTTTTATCGGTTATATTATTTATTTTAACATAAGCGCTAAATTTATCGTTTATTTTATAATCGGCAGATGCATTTAGCACTAAGAAATTTCCTGTATTTACCGATGCATAAGTTATAGGGTCGAAATCTTTTCTTTTGCCTATATACTGGGCATTTAGATTAAAATGAGTATTTTCTAAACCGTAATAGTCTAAATCGAAATTAATTACATAAGATGGTCTTCTAAGTAATTGTTGCCCATTTTCATCTCTTGCCATTAGGCGAGTATAATTAAGGCTATATAATAAATTTTCGCCAATATTACCTTTATAACCTATCTCAAAACCTTTAATTTTAGAAGTTTTGTCGCTATTGTAATAACTATATGTCATAAAATCATATTTAAATTCATCTTCGATTTTATTATAAAAATAGGTAAAACTAAAGTTTTTATACTCAAAACCAATATCAAAACTTTTAACACTTTCTGGCTTTAAAGAAGAGTTTGTGCCAAAAGCAAATAAAGATGGTATCTTATATGCAGTTGCATAATTTGAACTAACACTCAATCCATTATCAAAAGTATGTTTTAATCCGATTTTTCCTGTGGTTTTATCTTTGAATTTATTGTAGTGGTCTCTTCTAATTGTTGCGGTTGCAACAGTATTATTAAATTTAGCATTGGTAGTTAAATAAACTCCTGTCGAAGAGATTGTTTTGTTTGCAACTTCATCTTTCATAAATAATCTATTGACACCAAATAAAAACTCAAAATTTTTAAAAGTAACTTTATTATCTATACCAAACTCTTTATTCGAACCTTCATTTTTGTAAAACTCTTGTGGATGCTCACTTTTAAATAAAGATTTAGAATAATATATTTTGCTGTAAGTGTTATCCGAATATTTATGAGTATAAGAAGAGTAGAAAATAAAATCATCTTGTTTAGTTACATACCCATCAATATCAGTTAAAATAAAGCTTGCTGGCGGTGTAAAAAGATATGGATCATATTCTGCATCTGCTTTAACTTGATTATATTTAAATTCAACAATATCATCTTTAGTGATTTCATATTTTATATTGGCATTTATTGTGCTACTTACATAGCTATCATCTTCTAAATCGTCCAAATCTTTTGATTTATCGGTATAAGAAGCACTAAAACCATCACTTTCTAAATAACTACCACTTACATAAAAAGATACTTTATCAATTTTATTTGCTAATGACAAATGTATTTTTTTTGTATCATACGAACCATACTCTAAACTTGCGTTAATGCCTTTTGTATTTGATGCATCTTTTGTAATAATATTAATCACTCCACCTGAGGCATTTGCACCATATATTCCGCTTTGCGCGCCTTTAACTATCTCTATTCTTTCAATATCATTAATATTCAAATTCTGAATTTGAGCCGAACCTCCGGGAGTAGTAGTATTATTTACAACTACACCATCAATTAAAACTTTTACATTATCGCTACTAAAACCTCTAACAAAAATAGAACTTAATTGCCCTAAACCGCCATATTGAGTAACCACAACACCTTGAGCATAATTTAAAGCTTCATTAACGCTTATAATATGTTTTGCTTCTAACTCTTCTTTTGTAATTACTGCTATATTAGATGTAACATCACTTAATTTTTGCTCACTTTTAGTAGCGCTTACTACAATTGTTCCCAAATCTATATTTTGAGCTGCAATAATAGATGTAGCAATAGTTAAAGTTTTTATATATCTCATATTTATCCTTGTTTTATTTTAAATTTAAAATTGGATTATGCCAATATTT
>CAZCOI010000022.1:0-10864 GCA_964500335.1 uncultured Nitratifractor sp. | reverse complement strand
TATGATAGAAGCTGGATATAATGTATTTCCAATCTACCCAAAAGAGGATACAATTTTGGGTCAAAAAGTATATAGAAGCTTAGCTGAAATCGATAAAAAAGTAGATATTGTAGTAGTTTTTAGAAAGCCTGCTGCTGTATTGCCTGTAGCTCAAGCAGTAATCGAAAGAGGCGATGTAGATGTGCTTTGGACTCAACTTGGCATTGTAAATAACGAAGCCGCTCAAAAAGCAAAAGATGCTGGAATTAAAGTAGTGCAAAATCTATGTATTAAGATAGAGCATCAAAAATTATTAGGATAGAGGTAAACTAAGTTAGTTTACCTTATATAAAACTATTCTTCTTCTACCCCATCTTAAAGCTTTTCTTTTATTAACACCCATATAGATATCTATATGATTTCTTAATCTTTTATTCATTTTATCTCTTACAGTATAATAGCCTGGCAATCCCATAATTTTAACTTTTACTCCATTTGTAAGACCATACTTTTTAATTAAATCATGAGATACAGCAATAATTTTCATCCCTGGTCTAATTCTATTATTCCAAGCCGCTAGAAAAGGAGTTTTATCAGTTTGATTTCTATGAGAAGTATAAGCTGTTGCTATAACTCTAATCTTTTTAGAGTATTTTAATGCTGGAACTTTTCTAAATTTGATATTTTTAGCAAAATCAAAACTTCTAGCTTCTCTTTTAGCAAGTTTTGTAGGTTTTAGATAAATTTTCTCTCCTACTTTTATTCTACTACTTCTACTCAATCTATTTATCTCTCTTAAAGTTGTAATAGAGATATTGTTTTTATTTGCAATTGAGTATAATGTATCTCCTTTTTTAACTATATAGTAATCTTTATTACTATTTTTAATTTGTTCTTTCTTTAAACTCTTATTTTTAGTAGTATCTTTTTGAGCCAATTTAATTTCTAAAGGCAGTTTTAATTTTTGACCTATTTTAATTGTATTATTTTTATCTAATGAGTTAAGTGATTTTAACTCTTTTAACTTTATACCAAATTTTTTTGCAATTTTAATTAAACTATCACCTTTTTTGATAGTATATAACTTATATTTTTTCTCTTTTTCTTTAGGTTTTTTAGACTCTTTTGTAGTTACTACTGCAACTTTTAAACTATTTGGCTCTTTTAAATCTTTTTGAATCTCTTTAGGTTTTTTAATCTCATCTTTCGCAATAGAGACATTTGTTAATAGTTTAGTACTATTAAGCTCTCTATTCTCAAGATTAGTTATTTGACTTTGAGCTTTATTTTGCTCTTTTTTACTACTTTCAAACTCAACATTCGCAGTATTATCTTTTATCTGCTCTTTTTTATTAACTAAAGCAATCTTTTTATCTTTATTGTTATCTTTAGTAGTTACAACCTCATCATCTTGAGTATTATTTACATCTTTTAGAAGTTTTAAGGTTTTATAGCCACTTCTATCTATAATAGATTGCAATCCATACTCACCTTTATAATTAGCACTATACCTTCTAAGCAAAGCGTCTAAATAACTTATTGTTTGATGTTTTACTTTTGGAGTTTTACTTACTAAGTCGTAGCTTGAATCTTTTGGTTTTAAGGTTTTTGGTACTTTGATAAACTTTATCTCATAAGGATTACAACTATTTTTGTAATCTAGTCCGTTTTGGCAATCTACCTCTCCAAAACTAGCTTCTGTTATTAAGCAGAGCGCAGTAATTGTTACAGCACTCTGCCTTACCGAGTATTTACTACTCTTCATTTATATCTCCTTAGCTGTTAAAAAAACTTAACATCTCTCGCATAATATCGTCTTTTTCAACAATTTTCAAGTGTATTATATCTTTTTTGAACAAACTTTCTATAATATCTGGTATTTTGACATTGTATTTGCTAGATATAAATTCCAAAGCCTCTTTATCAGAATTTGCTTTATAACCCGCTGCTTTGGCAATAGTTACACTAAATTTTGTCCATTCAGCTGTAGAGTATGCTACAAAAGGTAACATATTATCATTTTTTTCTAAATATGCCTTAACTGCTGTTGCAGTATGAGGGTCTAAAACATAATTTTTATCTAAATATGTAGAAATTATATCTTCTGCTTCACTATCATCTGATCTTGTAGCTTCAAAATCTTCTTGAATAATTTTTAATTCATTATCTGTTAATTCATAATAGCCACTACTATTTAATAAATCCATAAGCTCTTTTGTTCTTTTACTACCAAACTTATCAAAAAGAACTCTCTCAACATTAGAGCTTTTTAAAATATCCATTGCCGGAGAGTTTGTTTGAATTAACTCTCTTTCTCTTAAATCATACTTTCCTCTATTAATAAAATCTGCTAAAATATCATTTTTATTAGTTGATATAACTATCTTATTAATTGGCACTCCACCCTTTTTAACATAATATGCTCCAAGAGCATTACCAAAATTTCCACTTGGTACAATTAAATTAATCTTATCTCCAAAATCTATTTTTTTAACTCTAACTAACTCTAAATAGCTATGAATATGATAGATTGTCTGAAATATAATACGACCAAAATTTACAGAATTTGCCGCTGAGAGATGAATATCTTTTTTATCTAACTCATCTTTAAACTCTTTTGAACTTAACAAAGATTTTAAAGCATCTTGCGTATCATCAAAGTTTCCTTTAACTCCAATTACTTTTAGATTAGGAGCATCCTCTGTAACCATCTGAAGACGCTGTACATCACTTGTTCCACCTGCTGGATATAAACAGCAAACTTTAATATTATCTTTATTTTTAAATGTCTCTAATGTAGCTGGACCAGTATCACCGCTAGTTGCCGCCATAATTAAGTAGTTTTCATCTCTTTTTTTTGCTAAAGCTGAAAGTATAACACCAAATGGCTGTAGTGCCATATCTTTAAATGCTCTTGTTGGGCCATGATATAGTTCACTTATAAAAAGATTATCTTCAACTTTAACAACAGGAACAGGATTATTCGCATCATCAAAATAGTCATATCTACTTAATGCATTATCAATCAACGAATCATCAATATCTATTTCAAATGCTTTTAAAACCTTTTTTGCTAGCTCTTTATAACTTAAATTAAGAGCACTCTTTAAAAAATCGATTCCAAAATCTGGAATACTCTTAGGAGAATATAATCCCCCAAAACTAGCAGAAGGATTAAGTATAGCCTGACTAAAACTAACCTCTTTTGGTTTTACTCCATCATTTCCTCTTGTTTCTATAAAATTCATTTTTAATCCTAAAATTTAAAATTTGGGCGTAATTATATCAAAATTTTTTCAAAGCTTTATGCAAGTTCCTATACCACTACTTGTTAAAATCTCTAAAAGTAGTGAATGTTCTAACCTACCATCAATAATATGAGCTTTTTTAACACCACCTTTAAGTGCTTCTATGCACGCATCTACTTTTGGTACCATTCCTCCAACTATTGTTCCATCTTTTTTTAACTCTTCTGTTTTTGATATTGTTAAAGTCTGAATCAAATTTTTATCTTTATCTAAAACTCCTGGAGTATCAGTTAAGAATATAATTTTTCTAGCTTTTAGGGCAACTGCTATTTTACTTGCCGCTAAATCTGCATTTATATTAAATCCTGGATGTCCAATACTCAATCCGCTAGCAATTGGAGCAATTACAGGAATAAAACCATCATCTAATATATTGTATATAATTGCTGGATCTATCTCTTCAATTACTCCAGTATATCCAAATTTTTCAGTATCTTTTGGTATAGCCCTAATAAAATTAGCATCTTTTCCAGAGATACCTAAAGCCTTTACATTATGTGAATTAAGCAAAGATACAATCTCTTTATTTACCTCTCCGCTTAATACCATCTCAGCAATTCTCATAACCTCTTTAGTTGTTACTCTTTGCCCATCAATAAACTCTGTTTTAATATTTAAAGAGTTTAATAAATCTGTAATACTCTTTCCACCACCATGAACAACTACAGGCTTCATTCCTACAATTTTGAGTAAAGATATATCCTGGGCAAACTTTGCCTTTAACTCTTCGCTAGTTTGAGCTGAACCTCCATATTTTATAACAATAATATCATCTCTAAATTTATTAATATATGGCAAGGCATCTAACAAAGTTTTAACTGTTTCAATCTTCTTTTTCATAATACTCCTCAATTATCTTAATTGCATTTTTGCTTAAAACTATATTTAATTTCATTAGCGAAATTGGTAAATTAAAATCTTGTAATTTTACCATATCTTTTTGAGTAACTAGAATAGTTTTTGCATTAAACTCTTGCATTTTTTGGATAATTTTCTCTTTATTAAAATATGAGTGGTCTTTTAGTATATATTCTCCTACAATATCTTTAGGTAAAAAAGGCTCCAATCTAGCAGGATTTGCAATAGCAGTAACTAAAAGCATTTTGCTACTTAAATTATCAAAAGTGACTTCTCTTTTAAAATCAATATCCTCTTTTAATAATAAATTTGCTCTATTTTTTGCAAAATCAAACTCTCTAAGTGGACCACTTGGAATTACAAATCTATTTGGAACCTCTTTTGGCTCAAGCAATATATCAAACTTTTTAATACCTACTTTACTAAAAGCATCATCTAAAATAATTAAATTAGTACCATTCTTTTTTGCAAGCTCTATTGCTTTTTCTCTATTTTCGCTCACTATTACATCACATTTACAACTATTAGCTACAAGCATTGCTTCATCGCCACTGCTTTTAACATTACATAATATCTTAGAATCTTTTTTTACAACTACTAAGCCTTTAGAGTCTCTGCCATATCCTCTTGAGATATATGTAATTTTTATATTATATCTATTTTGTAAATACTCTATTAAACTTATAGCTACTGGGGTTTTACCACTACCTCCAACTACTAAATTTCCTATACTAATAATTTTAATACCATAATCTTTTGGCTTAATAAATAGATATTTTACTAAACCAACTACTCCATAAATTATAGAAAAAGGTAACAATAATATTGATACTATATAATAGTACCATTTAGGATTATAATATAACTTTTCAAAAAAATTAATCATATATGAATTGAATCTACCTCTTTTATAGCCTTACATACATACTTTGCATCTTTTATACTCATCTTTCCATTACAAGGAATCGACAACACTCTTTGATAACAACTTAAAGCATTAGGAAAACTAAATACTTTTAAATTATATTTACTTTTATAGTAGCTTGTAAAATTTAAAGGTATATAGTGTAAGCCAACTTCAACACCTCTATTTTTAAGCTCTCTTGCAAATGCATCTCTATTTTTATCAATCTCAATAATAAAAAAACTATAAAGATGAGATTTATCTTTTATTGGTAATGTTACATGTTTTAAATTAGCTAATTCATTAAAATATATATCTATAATCTCTCTTTTTTTATCCATTAAATTTACTCTATCTTTAATAAGCTCCTCTAATAAATATGCATTAAGAGAATCTAATCTAAAATCGCATCCAACATCTTTTATATCATATAAATAATTTACATCTTTATTTGACAAAATTAATCCATGCTCCCTAACCAATCTTGCTCTATCATATATCTTTTTATCTTTAAAGCTAATAATTGCACCTTTTAGTGTATTATCTAATTTATAATTTAGCGAAAATATTGCAATATCCCCTAAAGGTTTAAGCTCTTTACCTAATATTGAGCTATCTGTAAAATCTTCTATAACAGCTACTTTTGCCTCTCTTGCCAATTTTATAATCTCTTTTATATCTTGCAAAAATCCAGCAAAATGAGATACAACTATAGCTCTTAATTTTTTGCTTTTATTCTCTTTTAAAGCCTTTTTTAACGACTCTATACTCATATGATAACTTCTAGGCTCAATATCTACAAAAATAGGCTCACTATCAAAATGTCTAATAGACTCAGGTACATCAACATATGAATTTATAGGACAAATTACTTTATCTCCTCTTTTTAAATCTAAAGCACATAAAGATAAATGAATAGCAGTTGATGGATTATTAACACTTAAAGTATATTTGCTATTTAAAAATTTTTTAAAGTTGTTTTCTAAATTATTTATACTATTTGCTACAATATTATTAAAATTTTCACTATTTATCTCTTTCAATCTTTTTGGGTATGTTGATATATAAAATGGAATCTTATACTCCACTGCTACTCTCCTACTCACACTTTTTAGCACCTAAACTTATTAGCTCATCACAGCTAAAACCTGCCTCTTTTCTACCCTCTATATTAAAATTTTCAGCTCTTCTTTTTAAATTGTATTTATTCAAAATCTCTAAATATCTACTTTGTGGATTAGAATTCTCCTTTTCACAAAGATATTTAAACCATCTATCACCCTTTTTAACATGTTCTATCTCTTCTATATAAATTATATCTAAAGCTTTTATTAAATCCAAAATTAATGGCTCTTTTTTATAATTTTTTAATTTTGCTATAATTTTTGGATTAACATCTAATCCGCCAGCCTCAAAATATCTAGGAATTATAGCCATCCTCTCAATAGCACTAAATCTACTTTTATAAGCCATCTCAAATAAACCCTTATGAACAGGCAAATCACCATATTTCGCATCTAATCTATCTAAAAATTGATGCAACATCTTAAAATGCCTAACCTCATCTTGAGCTACTATTAGCCAATCTAACTTATACTCCCTTGGCATAAAAGGAAACCTATAAACAGCATCTAATGCTAAATCTATTGCACTAAACTCTATATGCGTAATAGAGTGTATTAGCGCTAATTGCCCCTCTTTTTTAGAAAAGTCTCCTCTCTTTGGCAACTCTTTTGGCAAAACAATCTTAGCAATTTTACTATATGAAGGCTCCTCTTGAATTTTTGGAGTAAAAGTGCTAAAAACTGCATCTAAATTGTAACAATACTCAATGGCTCTATCTATTATAAGCTCTTTTGTGCTAATATCTGCACTAAATAAAGCTATTTCTAATTCAGCATAAAAGTCCATAAGGAGTATTATATCTAATGGTTATAAAATTTAAGCCAATGGGAATGTATCAAACCAACTGTTATATTATCACTATTGATAATAAAGATTACATAATAGACCCAGGAATTGATGCAGTTAATTGGGTTCTAAATAGTGTTAAAAACCCTGTTGCTATTTTAAACACTCATGGACATTTCGATCATGTATGGAGCAATAGTGAACTTCATAATAAATTAAAAATTCCAATATACTGCCCTAATGATGATGCTTTTATGCTTGAGAGCGACCCATTTAATTATGGTGTGCCTAAAAGTACAGCCAATTTTAAAGTTAAACCAAATAGTTGTGTAGAGATTAGTGGAGCTAAATTTACCTTTTGGCACTTTCCAGGCCATACTCCAGGATGTAGTGTAATTGAGTATAATGATATTTGGTTTAGTGGAGACTTTTTATTTAAAGACTCAATTGGAAGATGGGATTTTAAGTACTCAAATAAAAAAGATATGGTAAATAGTTTGCAAAAAGTAAAAACTTTTAATAAAAAAGAGAAAAAACTACTACCAGGTCATGGAGAACAAACAACCCTATTTAAAGAGTTAAAGTATATCGATTATTGGATAAATTTTGTTAAAAATTCATAAAATTATATTTTTTAGTATTAATTAAACTTTTTTGTGCTATACTTGGATAATTTCCATCAAAAAGGATTTATTATGAAAAAGATAGCACTAAGTGCCATTACTGCAATGTTTACTCTTAGCACTATTAATGCCGCTGATCCTAGCTTATTCCCTAGCTCTGTTTCTATAATGGGAGGCTATACAATTAGTTCTGCTGATAGCAGACTTAATAATAATCACACATATAGCTTTAGATTTACACAAAATGATTTTGGTATTGATAATTTTGGTTTAGGAGCATTTCAATTAGCTTTAGATTATACTCCTGATATTAGCTATAAAGATAGTTCACAAAAAACAACAAGTATCAAATTTGGACCAAATCTTTTGTGGTATCTTGATAGCACAAGCCAAATAACTCCTTATCTTTTAGTTGGTTTAGGTTTAGAAAATCTAAGTAATCCAACTGGAGGATTTAACACACTAGATTTTTATGCAAATGGAGGAGCAGGGTTTGAATATCAGCTAAGAAGCGATATATCTTTTGTAGGAGAAGCAAAATATAGCTATTCAGATGAAAAACGCAAAGGTACAACTTTAAGTTGCGGTCTAAAATTTAGCTTTGGAGACTATTAAAAAATAGTCTCTTACTCTAACTCTCTTTCTCTAATTCTTAAATAATTAACGATTCCTTCTACTATCCCTTTTGCAATTCTTTCTTGATAGTCTCTATTATATAATCTTTTTCTCTCTTTTGGATTAGATAGGTATCCAACTTCAATTAAAATTGCTGGCATCTCAGCCCCAACTAATACATAAAATGGTGCTCCTCTTACACCATTATCTTTAACCCCTTTATATTTAGCTCTAAGAGAATTTAAAACAGCTCTATGAACATCAATAGCTAATCTATTAGATAGTTGTATCTTAGGACCTGTAAAAACAGTATTTAACAAAACCTGTTTTGTTGTGCTATCCATACTCTTTAAAAGGTCTGCATTCTCTTTTGCCGCTACTCTTTTTGCTCTTGCATTCCTTGTAGTTTGTAAAAAATATGTCTCTAATCCATAAGCTTTATATATTCTTGATTTATTAGGTGTAGAGTTTGCATGTATAGATACAAACAAATCAGCCTTTGCTTTATTTGCTTTTTTAATTCTGCCCCTCAAACTTACATGATAATCTTTATATCTTGTCATTTTAACTTTAAAACCAAGATTTTTAAGCCTTCTATATACTCTTTTTGAAATTTGTAATACTAAGTTTTTTTCTTTATAACCAGCCCAAATTGTTCCAGGTTTTATACCACCATGACCTGGGTCTATCATAACAGTATATCTATGTTTTAAATTAGCTGAATATGGTGTTTCAATAAGTTTAACACTATTGCTAATATCATCATCTACAAATGAAAAAAGCTCTTTTGGAGAACTCTTATTAGTACTCTTTTTAGTAGATTTTTTGCTATTTTTTTTTGATACTATATCTACTTTGCTAGGTAATGTAATATAAAATATTGGTCTATCTTTTTGATAAAATTTTACCTTGTAGCTCTTTTTACTATCTATTACAACTCTTACTGTATCTTTTTTATATTGAGCAACTCTAATTGACTTTACATCACCTTTTAAATTCTTAAAACTCTTTACTTTTCTATTTAAATAGCACTTTTTAAAATCAAAAAAATATTTTGTAATACCCTTTTTTTTAATTGCATTTGCTCTAAAATCACTCTTTTTTAGAGGCTTTTCAAACTCTAAAGCCAAAACATTACTGTTTATAGATAACTTTTTTAATATATTTTTTGCCTCTAAATTTGTAAAAATTAAAAATAAAGAGACTACAAAAAAAAATCTATTCACCATTTATAAGCTTATCCATTAACTCTTTTACACTAATTAACTCTTTTAACTTATAGCCATTTGCACCTGTAAAGAAAAGTCCAGTATCTAATTTTCCATCATATGCATCGCTTAAACTATCAGCAATACAGTATCCAACAACCTTCGCCTCTTCACCTCTATTACAAGGTGTAACACAATTTGAGATACACTTTATCTTTGGCGCACGACCTTCTTCTATAAGCTTGTGTAAATTGGTTCTAACTCCACGAGCTGGATATCCAACAGGAGATTTAAAAAGCTCAATATCCTCTTTTTTTGAATTTAATAAAACTTTTTTAAACTCATCACTCGCATCACACTCATAAGTTCCTATAAATCTAGTACCCATCTGTACACCATCAGCGCCTAACTCAAACATTCTTTCAATATCACTTTTATCCCAAATTCCACCCGCGGCAATTACTGGTATATCGCCCCATTTTTTAGCTTCTTGAATAATTGGAGGTAAAATATTTTCTAATCTATTCTCTTCTTTAAAACACTCTTCATATTTAAACCCTTGATGCCCTCCACTCAAAGGACCTTCTACTATTACAGCATCTGGAAGTCTTTTATGAGTCTTTTCCCATCGTCTGCATAAAATTCTTAAAGCCTTTGCAGTAGAGACAATTGGCACTAAGGCAACATCTGGATAATCTTTAGCTGCATCTGGCATACTTAGCGGTAATCCAGCTCCTGTTATTATAATATCGGCTCCAGCTTCACAAGCATCTTTTACAACTCTATTATACTCACTTTGAGCATATAATATATTGCATCCAAGCGGTTTATTGCCACAAATTTCTCTTGCATTTTGAAAAATCTTAAAAAGCGCATCTTTTGAGTAAAAATTTTCAGCCTCATAAGGCCTACCCTCACCCATTACTCTTTTTGCATATTTTCTATTCTCATAAATTCCAGTTCCAACAGCGCTTATTACTCCAAGCCCGCCCTCTTTACTAACATTTCCAGCTAACTTATCCCAAGAGATACCAACACCCATACCACCTTGAATTATCGGCTTTTCTATAACATATTTTCCAATCTTTAGAGGCTTAAAACTCATTACTTAACCTTTACTTTTGCAAACTTTCTTTTTCCTACTTGTAAAATATACTCACCTTTGCTTAATTTTAACTGCTCATCACTAATTTTTTCTTTATTAATTCTAACAGCACCTTGTTTTATATCGCGTCTCGCCTGAGAAGTTGAAGGCTCAAGTTTACTCTCTACTAAAGCTTTACATATCCAAATATTATCTTCTAACTCATACTCCTGTATATCATCTGGAATCTCTTTTTTACTAAATTGCTTCTCAAATGCCTCTTTTGCTTTTAGAGCCTCTTGCTTATTATGAAAACGCTCTGTAATCTCAAGTGCTAAATTCTCTTTAACCTTTTTTGGATGCAATGTACCACT
>CAZCOI010000021.1:0-9058 GCA_964500335.1 uncultured Nitratifractor sp. | reverse complement strand
AAAGTAAAAAAATATAATATTAATATTGACATAATAACAACAAAAAAATTATATAAAGAGGATTTTTTAATTCAAAAAAAAATAAAATTTCAGACAGATTTATATGAAGATAAGCTTTTTGTCCTAAAAGTTTTAGAATCAAGTAAAAAATTTAAATATGTTAATAAAGTTATATATAATTGGCATGTACATTATGATAGTAGAAGTATAACAAATACATTGAATATTTCTAATTTAAAAGAGAGAATGAAAGTTATTTATTCATGTATAAATTATACTAACGATGAAAGGTTGAAAAAAATTATAATATACAATACTATAAAGCATGATTTAAAATTATATATAAATAGATTTAATCAGTACAGTTTTAAAGAAAAAGAGGAATTTTATAATATATATAAAAATTTTTATTATAAATATAAAAATTATATCAATGATAATGAATATTTTGTAGATAAAATAATTATTACGAATATTAATAATAAAAATTTAATATTTAATGAGTTTGAGTTGATATCTGTAGAAAATAATACAAGAAATTTTTTTATAAAATTTAAAAAGTATTTAAGATATAGTTTATTTTACATAAAAAAGAAAATTAAATGAAAAAAATTTATATAAAAATTATTTCAATTATTAATAATATATATCCTAAATCTAAAAAGAAAATTATATTTATTAGTTCTCCTGATATGTCAGATAATAGTTTTGCTTTGTTTAAATATATGATAGAATCTAAGAAATTTGATTTTAAATATATTTGGTTAATTGATAATATTAAAAATGAAAAATTATATTATTCAATGATATATAATAATATATCATTGAATAACGATATCTTGAAAAAGATAAAATTTTTTAAAAAAAAGTCTTTATTTGGAGTATTTGCTTTTATTAGTAGTAAATATGTTTTTTTTACACATGGATTTTATACTGGTATTAATTTATCTAAAAATCAAATACGAATAAACCTTTGGCACGGTATGCCATTAAAAGCAATTGGATATTTAAATAAAGATGATGTTAAACGACAAGTTGTAAAAGCTAATAAAATTATTGCAACATCTGAGTTTTATCAAAATATAATGTCTAAAGTTTTTGCTATGAGTAAGAATGATATACTAATCTTTGGACAACCTAGATGTGATTATCTAAGTAGTAATAAAGATATATTATACAAATTAAATATTCCAAAAAATAAGTATCAAAAAATAGTTTTATGGACACCTACATATAGGTATGCTAAAAAGCATGATATAAAAGATGGTATTTTTCATGATAGTTTACCGATTTTAAATAGCAATAATGATTTAAATAAATTAAATGATTTTTTTATAAAGAGTAAAAGTTATTTAATAATTAAATTACATCCTATGGATATGCTTAATGAATATAAATTTGTTAAATATAGTAATATTAAAATTCTTAGAGATCAAGAATTATTAGAAGTAGGTTGCCAATTATATGAAATTCTATCAAGCATTGATATATTACTTACAGATTATTCTTCCATATATATAGATTTTTTATTGCTTAACCGTCCTATATTATTTTTAATAGATGATTTTAATAAATATAAAAAAACAAGAAATTTTGTATTTAATAATCCAAAATATTATATGCCAGGTAAAATAGTTTATAATATTGATACACTTATTTTAGAGTTAAAAAAAATTATTATTGAAAATAAAGATAAATATAATAAAAAAAGAGAATATTTAAAATTAATTTTTCATAAATATAATAATGATTTTTCAAAAAGATTAGTGGATTATATGGAGGCAAAATATTGGAAAAAATAGATTTTGTTTTACCGTGGGTAGATGGGAATAATAAAGAGTGGCAAGATGTAAAGAAAAAATATTTGCCAAAAAATAAAGATAATGACTCTTTATCTTATGCTAGATTTAGAGATATGGAGACTTTAAAATATGTATTAAGAGGAATTGAAAAAAATTGCCCTTGGTTTAATAAAATATATTTAATTACAAAAGGTTATTATCCTAAATGGCTGAATATAAATCATAAAAAAATTGTTTTAGTTAATGAAGAAGAGTTATTTATTGATAAATCTCATTTACCTACTTTTAATTCAGTTTCAATTGAAATGAATTTAATTAATCTAAAAAATCTATCTGAAAAATTTATATATTTAAATGATGATATGGTTATAATTAACCCATTAAAAGAAGATAGATTTTTTAAAAATGATTTGCCAGTGGATTTTTTTGTACATGGTTGGATACCTAGAAATACTTTTTTTGAAATTATAAAAAAAAGAGATACTTGGATACATTCTATTAATAATACTTTAAAATTAATTAATACAAAATCAAATAAGAAACTTATGAACAAAGAATTTTTATATCATCATACTTACTCTTTTAAAGATAAAATAAGTAATTTTTTATTTAAAAATATTTATAAAAAGATTTTTTGGATTGAGCATTGGCATCATCCTCAACCACTTTTAAAAAGTACGATAAAAGAAGTCTTTGATGAATTTAAAACTGAAATGTTAGTATCTTCTAAGAATAGATTTAGGAGCAAAACAGATTTAAATCAATATATTTATAGGTATTGGCAATTTATAAATGGTAATTTTTATCCATATAAATATAATGATAGTATAATTTCTAATTTAGATTCACTAAATGTTTTAGAAAACTTAATTAAAAAAATAAATAGTTCACCAAATATTAATTTAGTTTGTTTTAATGATAGTGTTCATCTATCTGATAATGATTACAATATAGTAAAAAATAAGCTAAACTTTTTTTTAGAAGAAAAATTTCCAGATAAAGCTAGTTTTGAATATTAGGTTATTATTGTTATAATTCAATATATATTTATTGGAGTACTTTTGAATAAACTTTATAAAATAAACTGGATAGCAGTAATTATTTTTACTTTAACCATTTTATTATTAATGCACCCTTTTTTGAAATACCCTTTTGATATGTATCATCACCTTTTGTGGATAGATGAGTGTTATTTAAAAAATCATGTGCCAAATAATAAATTAAACTGGCACTATTTTTGGAGTAGAGTATTTAGGCTATTAGATTGGGATAACTCACATATATTTGATAGGGCATATTTAATTCATTATACACAAACTATTATAAGCTATTTAAGTGTTTACTATTTTAGTTATACATTTACAAAATATACATTACCAAAGGAGAGTAAGCTTAATTGGCATACTATTTCTGCTTGGAGTGTATTTATTTGGTTTATAATTTATGCAACTGCTTCTATGGGGTATCATTTAGTTTGGATAGAGTGGTACTCTATAAACTATCAAATATCTTTACCTCTAACACTTTTATCAACAGCATTTTTATTTAACTTTTTGTTTGGTAAAAATAGTAGATATATTTATATGTTTTTTTCTTTGATAACAATTTTTATAGTATTACTAATTCATAGTATGGAATTTATATACTTTGGAATGTATATAATGTTGCTTATCCTTATATATATCGATAAGGTATTTCACTTTTTTAAAAATAATAAAATAGTAACTATTGTTTTATTTATATTTATTGTTTTAGTTGTAATGTATTTAGATAAATTAATATCTTTAATATCATATAAAATACCAAAGATTATAACTTATGTAATAAGTGGTAACTTTACAAGTTTGTGGCAAAGTATTATTAGCGAAGGTAGCTTAGTAGTAAATTTATTTAATAGAAAAATAGCTGTTTTTAATGAATTAATAGTAGTATCGCTATATTTATTAATACCTATTTTGTTAATAGCTTTTTATAAATATAGATTAAATAGAGCTATTAATATTAGGCTGATACTATTTTTAATATTTAGCTCTTTATTTATCTTAATACCGATTTATCAAATTCTGGCAGGAATTGCTAGCGTAACTACATATGCAAAATTGGTGCATAGATTTTACTATAGCAGTACTATATTTTTAGTTATTCCAACTTTTAGTTATTTAATTTTATCGATTTTTAAAAAAGAGAAAAATTTAATCTATTTCTCTGCATTGGTTGGTTTAATACTTTTAATAACATTTTATTACTCTAGGTTTGCAATAGATACATACCAGCCATTTTATAAAAATATTCAATCTATTAAAAATGCATGGAATGAAAGAAAAGTTGGTTTTAATTTATCAAAAAAACAGATTGAATATATAGGTAAAGAGATAAAAAAATACGAAGCTAAATATGGTAAAAAAGTTAAGTTTTATGCAAGAGAAGATATTGCTTTTGTAATTAAATATATCTATAATAAAAAAGTCTATTTGCCAATAAAATGGAGAGGTTATAAATTGCCAAAAGATTATTATATAAAAGCATATAAAAATAAAAAATCTAACTATAAAAAGGTATTATTTAAAACACCAAAAGATTTTCCGCAATTTGCGCCATATAGATAAGGTAATAGATGAGTAGTAATTTGAAATTTTCAGTACTAATGTCAATATATTATAAAGAAAATGCAGAATATTTTAATAGATGTATGCAAAGTATTTGGAATGAGCAGATAGTTAAACCTAATGAAATAGTTTTAGTAGAGGATGGAAAGCTAACAGATGAGCTTTATAAAATTATAAAGATTTGGCAAAAAAAGCTTGGAAAAGTTTTTAAGGTTATTTCTCTAAAAAAAAATGTAGGAACTGGTAGAGCTAAAAATATAGGATTACAAAATTGTAAATATGAGATTATTGCAATTATGGATACTGATGATATATCTTATCCTAATAGATTTAAAAAGCAGTTAGAGGTATTTAAAAATAAAAATATAGATGTTTGTAGTAGCTGGATAAGTGAATTTGAAAATAATGAGAATAAAATTATATCCTATAGAAAGTTACCAAAAAATCATGAAGATATATTAAATTTTGCAAAAAAAAGAATGCCTGTTAATCACCCTGCTACTATGTATAAAAGAGATTTAGCATTAAAAGCTGGTGGATACAAACATATGCTTTGGTTTGAAGATTACTACTTAATGGTTAGAATGCTAATTAATGGCGCAAAATTTTATAATATTCAAGAACCACTTGTTAAAATGAGGGCTGGATTTGGACAAATAAGTAGAAGAAGTGGCTTTAAATATATAAAAGCTGAATATATCTTTTTTAAAACAATATATGAGCTCAACTTTATTACAAAGCAGGAGTTTTTTAAAAATATTATAATTAGATTAACAATTAGAACTTTACCTAAAAATATTTTAAAAATAATTTATAAAAAAATACGAAACTAACTTGCTTTAAATTACTAA
This sequence comes from uncultured Nitratifractor sp., assembly GCA_964500335.1. Lineage (GTDB taxonomy): Bacteria > Campylobacterota > Campylobacteria > Campylobacterales > Sulfurovaceae > JAADEQ01. Next base: position 3,799 of record CAZCOI010000021.1, on the reverse strand, counting down.
TAAATATTAAACTATCTATTAATATATATTATGTACAATTTATGGATTAAAATAAATAATAAGTAGTAAGGAAGAAATTATGCCATTACTTGATAGTTTTATGGTAGATCATACAAAAATGATTGCGCCTGCGGTTAGAGTTGCTAAATATATGTCTAGTAAATGTGGAGATGCGGTAACTGTTTTTGATTTGCGTTTTACTAGACCAAATGTAGAAGATAATATATCTTCTGAAGCTATACATACGCTAGAGCATCTGTTTGCTGGATTTATGAGAGAGCATTTAAATAGTGATGATGTAGAAATTATTGATATCTCTCCAATGGGGTGTAGAACAGGCTTTTATATGAGTCTATTTGGCAAACCAAGCGAGCAAGAGGTGGCAAAAGCTTGGGAAAAGAGTATGCAAGATATTTTAAAAGTACCAAGTAAAGATGATATACCTGAGCTTAATCCTTATCAGTGTGGAACTTATAGAATGCACTCACTTGAAGATGCAAAAAAAGTAGCTAAAATGGTGTTAGAAAGAGGTATTGGAATAATGAAAAATGAAGATTTGGCTCTTGATGAGTCTTTAATAAAGGATAAATAATGTATCTATTTACTAGCGAGGTGGTAAGTCCAGGGCATCCAGATAAGTGTGCTGATATAATTGCAGATAGTATTGTTGATAAATTACTTATGGGAGATTCTAAATCTAGGGTTGCTTCAGAGGTATTTGTTGCAGGAAAGCATGTAGTAATTGGTGGGGAGGTTACCTCGCAAACAAATTTAAGTACTCAAGACTATAAGCAAATAGTTCATGATGCGCTAGTAAAAATAGGTTATAACGGTAATCCATATTTTACAAGAGAAGAGTGTTTACATCCTGAAGATGTAGAGGTGCAAGTACTTCTTAACTCTCAATCTCCAGATATTAATCAAGGTGTAGATAAAGAAGATGGAGAAATAGGCGCTGGAGATCAAGGAATTATGTTTGGGTATGCAGATAGTGAGACAAAAAACTATATGCCAAGCGCCATTACATATGCAAGAGTGCTTATGGAGAGAGTTTATGAGTATGCTAAAGCAAATCCTTCAAAACTTGGAGTTGATATAAAGACTCAAGTTACAATAGATTATGGCACAAAAGAGAATTTTGAAAATTGTAAACCTCAAAAAATTCATACTATTGTAGTTTCTGCTCCTTGTGTCGCTTCTATGCATATAGAAGAGCTAAGAGAGTTGATACAAAGTTTAATAGATAGTGCAGGCTTACCAGAAGAGCTTTATAATAAAGATGATTGTATTATTCATATTAACCCAACAGGTAAATATGTATCGCACTCTTCTTTGCATGATTCTGGTCTAACTGGAAGAAAGCTAATAGTTGATAGCTTTGGAGGTTATGCCCCAATTGGTGGAGGTGCTCAATCTAGCAAAGATTATACAAAAGTTGATAGATCAGGACTTTATGCGGCAAGATATATTGCAAAACATATTGTTGCGGCTAAACTTGCAAAAAAATGTGTTGTGCAAATTTCATATGCAATAGGTGTTGCAAAACCTGTATCTATTGCTGTTGATACTTACCAAACTGCAGTCGATGGGATTGATGATAATATCTTATCTGAGTTTGTTATGAAAAACTTTCCTTTAACTCCAAGTTGGATTACAAATAAGTTTGGTTTAGATAAACCTTCTGCTAATACTTTTCTTTATGCAGATGTAGCCGCAAGAGGTCAAGTAGGGCAAGAAGATTATCCATGGGAACAGCTTGATAATTTAGAACTATTTAAAAGTTTGCTAAAGAAGGGTAACTAGTGGAGCAAAAAATAGCAATAATTGGTCTTGGATATGTAGGATTGCCACTAGCACATGCATTTAGCTCTAAATATAAAGTAATTGGGATTGATATAAATCCTCAAAGAGTTCAAGAGTTACAAAATGGCTTCGATAGAACACGAGAGCTAACTAAAGAGCAAGTTATAGAAGCAATTAATAACGGTATGGAGTTTAGCACAAATATTGAAGATGCTAAAGATTATAATATCTATATTGTAACCGTTCCAACCCCAATAAATGAAGATAATGAACCGGATTTAACACCACTAATAAAATCTTCTCAAGCAATTGGAAAAGTTTTAAAAAAAGATGATTTAGTAATTTATGAAAGCACGGTTTATCCAGGTGCTACAGAAGAGATATGTGTGCCGGAATTAGAAAAGGTAAGTGGGTTAAAATTTAATAAAGATTTCTATTGTGGCTACTCACCAGAGCGTATTAATCCGGGAGATAAAGAGCATACAGTTACAAAAATACTTAAAATAACTTCAGGAAGCACGCCGCAGATTGCAAAAAAAGTTGATGAGCTTTATAAGAGTATAATAACTGCTGGAACTCACTTGGCTTCAAGCATAAAAGTAGCAGAAGCCGCAAAAGTTATAGAGAACACTCAAAGAGATGTAAATATTGCTCTAATAAATGAGCTTGCAATGATTTTTGATACTATAGGAATTGATACAAACGAAGTAATCGAAGCGGCCGCAACAAAATGGAACTTTATTAAGTTAAAACCCGGACTTGTAGGAGGGCATTGTATTGGCGTTGATCCATACTATTTAACTTTTAAAGCTCAAGCACTTGGTTATACACCAAATTTAATTCTTGGCGCAAGACAAATAAATAACTCTATAAGTAAACTAATTGCCGATAAAACAGTTAAATATATTGTAAAAGCCAATAAAAAACTAAATGGAGCAAATATACTAATACTTGGAGTAACATTTAAAGAGAACTGCCCAGATATGCGTAACACAAAAGTTGTAGATATAATAAAAGAGCTAAAAGAGTTTGAGTGTAATATCGAAATTTATGACCCTTGGGTTGATAAAAGTGATAAAGAGACTAAAAACTTACCTTTTATAGATAATTTGCCGCTAAATTCAAAAAAATATGATGCAATTATTGTAGCAGTTGGGCACGATGAGTTTAAAAGAATAACAATGAGTGATTATGAGAGTATGAGTAATGATAAACCAATAATTATAGATGTAAAAGGTATAGTAGAAAAACCAACATGGAGACTGTAATGAAAAATTTTGCACTAATAGGAGCCGCAGGCTACATTGCACCAAGACATATGAAGGCTATTAAAGAGACAAATAATAATTTAGTTACGGCGCTTGATAAGTGTGATAGTGTAGGAATAATAGATAGCTATTTTCCAGAAGCTGACTTTTTTACGGAGTTTGAGAGATTTGATAGACATGTAGATAAATTAAGAAGATTAAATACAAAGATAGATTATGTTGCAATTACAACACCGAATTATTTGCATGATGCTCATATTAGATGGGCTTTACGAAGCGGTGCCGATGCAATTTGTGAAAAGCCTCTTGTGCTTAATCCTTGGAATATAAACGGACTTGAAGAGATGGAAAAAGAGACCGGTAAAAAAGTATATAATATTTTACAGCTTAGACTTCATCCTTCAATTATAGCCCTAAAAGAAAAAGTAAGCAAAGAGTTAAAAGAAAATCCAAATAAAGTATACGATATAGATTTAACATATCTAACAAGCAGAGGTAAGTGGTATTTTATAAGCTGGAAAGGCGATGAGGCTAAAAGCGGAGGAATTGCTACAAATATCGGAGTGCATTTTTATGATATGTTAAGCTGGATATTTGGAGAGGTTGAAGAGAATATCGTTCATTTAAAAACCGAATTTGCAAATGCCGGATTTTTAAAATTAAAACATGCAAATGTTAGATGGTTTTTGAGTGTTATATATGATTATATTCCAGATAGTATAAAAGCA
>CAZCOI010000020.1:0-7707 GCA_964500335.1 uncultured Nitratifractor sp. | reverse complement strand
TTGGTAAAAAAATCTGTAGGACTAGCCTTAGCTAATTCAAAGATTTTTTTAGTGACAGATTGCCGCTTTTGGCTCTCCCAAAGGGTGTAGTGCTTTTATCCATACTCTGCGTTAGATTTTTTCAAATTAGCTAAGGCTAGTCCTTCAAAAATCTGCCTTGATTATGAATAAAATCACTACATCAAAAGTTAAGACTATTCATTGAGGGAGTAATAATTTATAACCATATTATAATCAAAAAATGTGTCAATCTATATTATTTTAACTTTTCTCTTTTTGTAATTGTCCTTTTTTGGATATGAAAATATAGCTGAGTAATATACTCTATTAAAACCACACTTATACCTGTTGCAACTACTACATTATAATCAAATGTTGTCTCAACTGCTAAAACCACTGCAGTTAATGGCAAATTCATAATTACTCCCATAAATACTGAAGCCCCTATTGCTGCAAAGTAAAATGGCTCAATATTGAAATTATATATCAAAAGAAGTTCTCCAAAACCATAACCAACAAGTGCACCAATACTCATTAATGGCAAAAATATACCTCCTACAGCATTTGCATATATAGATATTGTAGTTCCAATAATTCTTAACAAAATTATTATAAAAATTAGAGTCAATGTAATATGCAGCTCTTGATTCATTAAATGAATTACTAAAGTTTACCAGAAAAAGCAGCATGGGGTTCTATTAATAAAATAGTTCCAACTATACCACCCCCAATTAAAGCAAAAATATAATTACGATACTTTGCAAACGATTTAAATATCTCAAAGTCTATAAAGTGCAAAACTCTCTTTTTTAAAAAAAGATACAAATATATAAAAAGTGTTAAAAATGGAATAAATAGTCACCCCTGAAAATATTGCGCTCCATAATCCAAAAGCCTTTTTTTCTTGCATGGGTATCCTTTTTTAACAAACTATTTTATATTTGGTTGATTATAACACTTTAGGAGATATTTATATGTTACTTAGGTTATATTTAGTAGCTTGATAGGCAAAAGCCTATCTTTTTTTTATTTTATCTACTACATTTTAATTCTTCTTCACGATCAAAAGGTATAGTCCAAAACGGATTCTCTTCTGATTTAAAATATGCTTTTAATTGATAGCCATTATTCCCATTTCTTGAGTGCTCAATTAGCAAAGATATATCATCTTTTCCAAAAACTTTCATTTTACCTTTAATATCTATTTTTTCATCTTTAAGGCTGAAATTTTCCAAACTCTTTATCTCTATCCAGCCTCCAATACAACTACTCTTTACATACCCTTTAATACTAAATCCTTCTCTTGTATCATACTCCATAGATATATCTTTATACTCTACTTCATAACTCTCTTTCTCTCCATCGTCATTACTTTTATATCTATGATACCCCTCTTCCAAGGTTACCTTGTTATTATATTGAAATTCTCGTATAGCTATTTCATTATTGGCTCTTAAAGAAGCGCCACTTGCTGTGTTTCGTCTAGTTCTTGTAAGTTTATAGTTTTTTATATAATACTCATCTTTACTATATTCATTGGTTTCATTTACTTCATAAGTGTATTTAAACTCTTTTATACTCTCTTTATATACAATTTTATCATCAGATAAGCTAGATTCTATTTTACCATTAAGTGTAGCATTTTCTATTTTGCACCCTTTAAACTCTACTGTTCCAATAGTATTATTTAAATTATAATCAATTTTACCACCATCTCTACAATCTATACTACCACTACCTGTAATACCAACGGCAATCTCTCTATAATTTATCTCGCTTCCATCAAATGATGAATAGGTATCATAAAAATATCCCTTTATAGTACCATTTATAAAATCTTCTACCATATACTTATATAACAACTTTTGAGTATTAGCAACCACTACTACATCTTTTTTGTTGCTATCATCAATTACAATCTTCTCTAGCTTTTTTGCCTCTTTGTCTACTGAGCTTCCTCCACCACAACCAACAATTGCCAATCCTACAACTCCTGCCAAAACTAATCTCTTAAGCATACTATACTCCTTACTAAATTTAACCAATTATATCTTTAAAATGTGACATAGTTGTGGCATAGCACTCTATTTTTTTGCAACTTAAGTATCTAATTGTTATAAAAAAATGATTTATAATATATACACCCATAATTTAAAGGAGGTTATTATGAAAAGTATTAGTAAATTAGCAATCTTTATTGCTGTTGGTTTTTTAAGTTTTGCTATTTTTGGTTGTGGTGGAGGTAGTAGTGTAGCAAAAGATACAAATACTACTATTGCAAATTATGATGGTGCACTAAGTGGCGGAGATTTGGTAGAGGCTACTTTTAACCCATCTACAAAAGAACTTACATATAAAGTCACAGGTGCAATAGGTGGGCAGAGCGGCACAAATGGAAATGCCAAATTAGAAAAATTATTTGGAAATTTTTATAAATATCCAAATAAAGATTTATATTTTTTCTTTAGCGGTTCACTCGCTGTTGGAAACTTAGAGTTAAATGGGAAAGATTATTATACTGTATCTTTAAAAGATGCCATTACTCCAACTGCTAATGATATAGTAGGAGATTATAACCTATTAGTCGCACTATCAAATGATAATCCAGATATTTGTAAATTACAATTAAAAAATGAAAATGGTATTAACCATGCGATTATTGGACCTTGTATTAGTGATAAAGCACATGTTTTTGATTCTCAAAGTTGTGCAATGAACAAAACAGAGATGAACTTTGCTTGGGAGATAGATGGAAAAAAGATTATCTTTAAAGATCCTAATACAAACGAAATATTTGCACAAGCACTCTTTAAAAAAGGCACACAAAAAGCTATGGTTTTAGATATACTAAACCAACAAAATAGCGGTATTGGTATAGCATTAGAGGCTAAAGAACTTAATCAAAACACTATTCCAAAATCAACATTTAGCTATTTAGATGTATCAGACTCCGATGATGCCTTTGGTGAGGTTACAATAGAAAAAGGTAACTTTACATGGAAAGATAAAAAAAGTGATGGCAGTGTAGAAGATAGTGGCTCTGGAAGTTTAAGTTACAATCCAGATATACTTGATGTGTGTCCTGAAGTTGGTAATTGGAAAGGTTTAGCAGCCGTTAACGACCCAGATAGTCCAAGTAGTGATCCTACAGAGTTTGCACTTTTTAGTATTGATGATGGTTACTACTTTAGTGTAAGTTTTGCACAAGATAGTGATGACTTTATATTTAGTGTAGGTTCTAACAAGCCTCTACAATAATATTTAAGCCTCTTTTTGGGGCTTATTATTGTAAAAGTAATAAATATGCTCTATAAGCACTGCTAAAAAGTCCTATTGCAAAAGCAACAAATATAATAGCAGCTATTTTATTAATTGCAATCAATAGAGTCTCTTTTATATTAAAAGAAGATGCAACAAATGCTGTTACAAAAAAAGCCAATGATATACCTACAAATAGGAAAAAAAGTGATAATAAGATAGATTTACCCATAAATGGAGTAACTATAACGGCAAAAAAAATCATAGCCTTTGGATTAGATAGATTTAATAAAAGTGCCTCTTTATATACTTTAAACCCCTCTAAATTGTTGCAACTGCTATTTAATGTTGGTTTATCATAAAATACTACTTTAGCAATATTTAACAGATATAAACCTCCTACAGTGCCAACGACTAATTGAAAGTATAGATTTTTTCCAACCACGCCTACACCAATTGCAACCAAACCAAGATATATTATATTGCCACTAAGTATTCCAAAAACTGCCCACAATGCAGCTACTTTTCCTTTACATAAACCTTCTCTTAGAACATAAAATATATCTGGACCTGGTGTAATTGCAGCTAAAAAACCCATGCTTAAAAGTATGAAATATTCCATATTGTAAGTATAGCATAATCTAATAGAGAAGAAAAACAGCACCCTACTAATAGGATACTGTTATTAAATCCATTATTTATAAAAATTTCAATTACAAAATAGAAAACATACTTTAACACAATTCTAAATTAAAACTTGTAAGTAACTCCTACATTGATGCTATCAATATCAGCCTCATTAGAGTTTAATATAGTGCCAGAGATATTATTGCCAAGATTTGTATAGTCAGCAAAAACTGCCCAATTATTATCTATATTATAGCTAGCACCAAGACCCCATTGAAAAGTGCTTTTACTTACATCTACATTGCTTCCATTATTGTTATCTAATTTAACATGTCCATATCCTAAAAGTGCATATATATTAAGCTCTTTTGTTACAGGATATTGTGGTTTTAAAAATAGAGACAATGAAGTTAGTTTTGCAAAATCTTTATTTGCAATGGTTGTAGAGACTCTACCCTCAACTGCTACATATTTATTAAAGTTATATCCTGCCAAAAGCATAATATTTGCTAATCTATCTTGACCATTTTTATCACTAAAGAAATCTAAATCTACACAATTTTCTCTTGCAGAAACTAAACTTAGCGCACCACCAATATAGAAGTTTCCAGTTGCTAAAACAGGCTTTTTTACTGGAATTGTTGGTCCATCATTTACAATATAACCACCTGCATTTAAAGCAGAAAAAATTAAAACTGAAGATAAAAGTATTTTTTTCATTTTGACTCCTTAATTTTATCTTTTTTTATTATACATTTAAAAGAGTTTGCACTATTAAAATTAGTCAAAATGAAACATTAAGTAGATAACAGATTTTTTAAGAAAAAATATAACTATAAATATATAAGTTTTGGGCCAGAGGCCCATTGAGTAAAAAGGAGGAGTATTTTATTTTTTAAGAGCTTTTGCCCAATTTTCCATTACATTATGTAGAGTCTCATTAGGTGCTTCTAAAAACTCTATTACCCACTTATTATCAAGTTCGCAAACTGCAATTGATCTTGGTCTAACAGCTGCTACTTTAGTATTTGGAATCTCTTTTCCAAAGCAGAAAATCACATTTTTGATATCTTTAATATCTGGGTTTATTTGAGCATCTGCAAGAGATTTTGTATGATCCATATGATCAAAAATAGCAATAAATTTTGCTACTGGATGAGCATCTACTTTTTCTTTAAAATACTCTACAATCTCATCTATGCTCTTTTTTTCAACTTCGCTTTTATCAAGCTCTAGTGTCCATACTGGGTATTTATCTTTAAAAATTGTCTGTTTCATTGGTTGTCCTTTACTGTTATTTTATTGTTATCTATAAAATAACGCAAAATTATACAAAGTATAACTTTAACTTTTATTAAACTTGGTATAATTTCGCAATGGATACACTATTTTCAATAATTTTTATATATATTTTTATACTGTTGGGTTTTTTGGCAAAGAGTATCTTTAAAGAGAGAATAGATAGCAAAACTCTTACTATAATGTCTGTATATTTTATGCAACCATTTGTAACTCTTTGGGGTTTTAGTATATCAAAACTAGAGTTAAAGCATCTTGAGGTTACTGCAATCTATTTAGCAATTATATTTATACTACTAATTCCAACTATATTTTTGGCAAAGGCTATATTTAGCGACAAAAAAGAGCGCTCTATCTTTACAATTGCTGGATTTGTAGGCAATACAGGCAATATTGGTATACCTTTGGGCATTATCCTTTTTGGGCAAGAGAGTGCAATTTATACAACTTTAATAAATCTTGCAAATGTATTTGTAATATATGGTCTTGGTGTTTATATATACTCAAGAGGCTCATTTAGTATTAAGAACTCTTTGTTTAATATTATTAAAATTCCAATAATTCCTGCTGCTCTTGTTGCAATTACTATAAATTTATTAGATATTAGTATGCCATCTCAGATAAACAAACTACTGCAAATGGGTGCATATAGTGGTATTGTTTTGCAACTATTTTTGCTTGGGACATTTTTAGAGTCAATTAAGATTAGGCAAATAAATAAAAAGCTATATAGTGGTGTAATATTTCAAAAATTTATACTAATACCAGTTGCAACTTTTTTTATATTAGATTTTCTAACAATAGATAGCTATGTAAAAAATATAATACTTATGCAGATGATTACACCACTAGCAGTTGCAAATATAAACCTTGCATCACTTTATGATTGCAAACCAAAAGATGTAACAAATCTTATCTTTATAAGCACAATGCTATTTATTTTTGTTTTATATATTTTTAAAGGGGTTATATGAGAAGTTTCGAAAAAATATTACCAATTATTGCAATTTTTATACTATTAATATATGCTATTAGCAACTACTTATCAAAAGCAAAAGAGCCAAAAACTGCATCTTTGCAACCCAAAAAAAGCTTATCTAAAAAAGCGTTATTTAAAGATAAAGAGCTAAACTATATTATAGATGTTATAAATCATGGCTCAAACAAACTAAATTTTCCTGATAGCCCTATGGAGGGTGGATTTGTGCCAAAAGAGAAGGCTAAAGATGTAGCCTGTTATCTTCTAGAACTTCGAGGTAAACCCTGCAAAGATGGATACAAAAAAGATACCCCTTTATACTTTAGCAGCAACTGCGCTGGATGCCATGGTGCAGATGCAAAAGGGATAAAAGGCTCATATCCAAATCTACTAAGAAAACCCTTTTTGGGTTTAGAGAGAGATTAATCCCCTCTTCTTAGATCTTTAACCCAAATTATGCATTAGAAATTCACAATTTGGGTTTAATCTTTTTTACAAATTGTCTGTTTAACTCTCTCTTGATTTACCTTTTTTACTAGCTTATTAAATAAAATTTTATAGCTATCTTCATCTAAATTTAGAGTAGTTTTTAGCTCATCTATACTATTATTAGCCAAAGCTTTTAATAATTTAAACTCTTTTTTTGTTAGTTTTGCTTTTAAAGAGAGCTCTAGCTCTTTACCCTCTTTTAATGGAAAAACTAGCCTATTTATATGCTTTTTTAACTCTGTTTCTAAACTCATAGAGTCCCTTTTTTTATTGAAATATTACCATAAGTAACAAAAAGTTTCTATATATCTACTATTAATCATTTTTTATACATAAATTTAATTTTATGTTTATAAAATGTTAAAAAAAGGAATTTTAATATGATTTCAAGGAAAACTATATTTATAACTTTATTTTGTGTCTCTATTTTTTCAGGTTGTACAACAAGCTTAGTTCCACTACAAACTACAGATTATGAAACAATCAAAAAAGTTAAAAGCACTCAAAAACAACCAAAAAGAACTTCTAGAGCCAGAATAAACTTTCAAGAGTTTGGACTTGCATCTTATTATGGTCAAAGATGGGATGGTAAAACCACAGCAAATGGAGAAAAGTTAAACTTAAGAGAACTAACTGCGGCTCATAAAAGTTTACCATTTAACTCTATTGTAAAAGTAACCGATTTAGATACTGGAAAATCTATAATTGTTAGAATAAATGATAGAGGTCCATATGTAAGGGGTCGTATAATTGACCTTACAGACTCTGCTGCAAAAAAGCTTGGGATTTTGCACAAAGGTATAGCAAAAGTAAAAATAGAAGTACTTAGCTAAACTTTACTCTTTGAGAGTGTGCAATTGCAACTGCTATAGCATCTGTTATATCTAATGGTTTTATCTCTTTTTTTATATTTAATATCCTCTTTACCATAAAAGCAACCTGCTCTTTTGTTGCTTTACCATTGCCTGTTAGGGCTTTTTTAACCTGCAAAGGAGTATACTCATAAAAGTATCCAACCTCTTGTAAAATTTTTAGACTTAAAGCACCTCTAAATT
>CAZCOI010000019.1:0-6898 GCA_964500335.1 uncultured Nitratifractor sp. | reverse complement strand
AAATAAGAGCTTACTCTTTTAGCATCTTATTTGTTAGCTCTTTAAATTTTTGAGCCATTTGTATATTTTTAAAAGGTTCTATTTGTGGTATTTGAAGTTGTAAAATTTTTTCAAACTCATTTTTTGATTTATCAATTAAACTATATAAACTATTACTAATAGATACTGTCTCATATGTATTTTTTGCCAAATCTAAATTTTTTTTAGTCTCATTCAAAGAGAGTTCAATCTGTTTTTTATATTTTAATAACTGCTCTTTATAAAGCAAAGCAACTTTTAAATTTAGCTCTTGATTTTTTAAATTCTCTTGATAAGCCTTTGATAAAGCTTGATTATTTTGGTCTATTTTGGCTTTTGTTTGCTCAATTAATATATTTGTATCATTAATAATTTTATCAATTTTTGGCAGATAAATATTATCTATTTTTTGAATATATTTTTTTTGAATAAGATATATAAGCTCTACAGTTCCTAAGTGCATACCATAATATCTCTTAGCTTTTATAAGATTTTCGTTACTCATCTTCATAAGCTCTAAAATCTGTTTTGTAATATTTTTAATTACACTTATTAGATAGCTACTTTGTATTATATCATCTCCATAAACAGTAGATAATAGGGCATCCATCTGTTCATTAGTCAAATTAACACTAGCAATTTTTGAAAAATCATCTTTTATACTTACTTTTATCTTTTCTACTTGAGCTTTTAATATATTAATTTCATCTTTTGTATCTTTAATTTTTTGTTTATATTCATCTTTTGTTGTTAAAAAGGTACTTGAAGTTGGTGCTGAGATTGAGTTTTCTTGATATTTTAAAAGCTTTAACTGAAGTTTTTTGATTTTACTATTAAGCTTTTCAATCTCCTCTTTTTTCTCTTTAAAATTATTATCTAGCAAAGTGTCAATAATATCATTAAGTTTTTTATCAATATCTTCTTGAATATCATCTTTGTCGGTACCAAACCATCTATCTTGAGGGGCTTTAACCTTTTTATTATATAGAGTAGATAGGTCAGATAAATCATCTTTTATATCACCCCACCTTTGCTCTGAAGTAGCAGATAAGTTATTATTAGAAAAGGTTATCTTATCTAGCAAACCACCATTTAAAAGTGTAACTAAAAAGATTAATATTAAGCTTCTCATTTTTAACCTTAAAGAGTTTTTTATATTATAGTGCTAAATATTTAATCTTTGTTAAAGTATTTAATTCTATCTTTAGTTACTGGGTGGGTTGAAAACCAATCTAAAGCAGAGCTTTTATCATTTTTACTCCCATATTTCTTATTAAAATACTTCTCCATATCTATAAAAAGTTTTGCTAGTGGTTTTGAAGATATTTTTAATCTTTTTAACTCACTTTTAGCATATCTGTCTGCTTGAGTTTCAAATTCTCTGCTATATTTACTAGTAATTAGTGCGGTTGGCAAAGTAGTAACTATAAAAGAGATATCACCAGTAAAATAGCTAATTACAGAAGTAGCAATTGTACCTTTTATAATACTTTTTAATCCATGTTTATATACATAATGTCCTTTTTCATGTGCTAGAACACCTAAAATACCATATAAATTTTTATCTTTATCTAAAAATACAAGCTCATCTAATAAAACTATATCTCCACTAGGTAGTGCAAAAGCATTTGGTCCAATAGCAGGAGAAGACCTAAAGTGTAATTTATAGTGCTTATCATCGTTTGTAAGCTTTCTAAATAGCTTTATAATTTGAGCCTTTTTTTCATTTGATAAGTTACTTTTATGAAGATAGCTTTTATCAAGTTGCTCTAAAGTAATATGACTTGCTTTATCTAAAATGTTTTGAGGCAATCTATCTGCTAAAAACTCTGCTGTATATCCAGCACCAGCAGTTAGCATAAATATAATAAAAATAGCTATGGCAACAACAGATGCAACAGCTAATTTCCAAGAGCTTTCAAGCTTATATATAGGAGCATTTTTTAGCTTTAGAGCTTGTAAAATCTCATCTATTTTATCATTATCATCACACTTACATCTAATTCCATTTTTAAACTCAATTAATCTAGGAGTATTGCCAAGTCTTGTAGATATCTTTACATCTTCTATTGGTTCATTAATATTAAAACTCTTAATAACAACTCTTTTATCATTTGTAAATTCTATCTGAACAATATGCTCTTTTGAGCTGATTCCATCATAAAGTTTTGCCATTACTATCATAATTAAATCCCTATATCAATATCAAAAAAGTCCATAGTCTCTTCTCCTATGGTATTGGCTTGCTCTTTGCCATCAGATATAAAGCTTTCATAATCACAACACTTAAAATATGTATGATTTGCTTTATATTTTAAGTATCTCATTTTTGCCCAAGGATAAGCTAACCCTAATGTAAAAAGTGTTGCTAAAATATTTATAAAACTAATAAATCCCAATCTAAATGGTTTTATATCACTTTTAAATTTACACTTATTTAATGTAGTATTGTTTCTAATAAAATTGGATATATATCCATCATATAGACCTTTAAAAAAAGCAATAGTTGCTAAATAAAAAATTGCTGTAATTATAGAGATTAAGCTTTGTACTAAAATATTACTTTTAGTAGTTCCAATTGCTTTAAAAATAAAGCCAAAAGCTACTAATAGAGATGAAACTATAATCAATATTACTATGAGTATTAAACCAATTTTAAAAAAAAGTTTTATCGCATCTTTTTTTTGAGCATTAAAATTAAATTGAGATTTTCCATAATATGAGTTATTAATAACTATGCTTTTATAGTTTTTGTATAATATTGGAAAGGCAGTAATATAAAAAACTACTATTAAAAGTAATGCAATAAGGGCTAGAATTGAATCTTTTTGGTATTTAGAAATAAGCATTCCAAATAAAAATAGCGGAACTAAAAATACTATTAGATAAAAAAAAGCAATTTTATAAAAGTCTTTAGCTTTTCCTTTATATTTAAAATGAATATTTCTATAAGAGGCGCTTTTTAATCTAAAGCTGATTGCTTGTCTTATTAGCCATGGTAAAAAAAGTAAAAAAAGTATTAAAATCATTGAAGCTAAAGTAGGGTTGTTAATTACATCTGTAGAGAATAAAAATAGTGCATAAAATGAAAACACTATTAATCTTCCATAAAGTATTCTTTTTGGATTTGCATTAAATTCAAAATTTGTACCATTTAAATATGTATTGCGATAAATATATCTATATGTTCTTACTTTTGCCCAAGCAGAATATATGCCAAGTGTAATAACACTTAAAAATATATTTACTATCCAAATTTTAAAAAACTCTTTTGCATCGCCTCTAAACTCAAATGGTAAATACTCTAAATTATTCATACTATATCCATTAAAAATTTAGAGTAGTATAGCAAAAAAAATATTTAAAGCCCAAAAATAGGGCTTATAACTATTTTTTTGGTGCAATTTCTGCTACAACAGCACCTCTTAAATCATTAACTTTAAATCCAATGGCTTTATCGTTAGGATATGCTTTTTTGATAATCTCTTTAACTTTTGGATTCATTTTATTAACATCACCATGACATTTTGTACAAGCTTTTTCTACAATTAATGGAACATATACTCTTTTTGTACCATTTACATCTAAAACTATAGGTTCTTTCTTTAAAGATTTAGATTTTAAAGCAATCTGCATCTCTTCTAAAACTTTTTTATCAATTGTATCTGGTTTATTATTCTTATTTCTATATTTTAAAGCTGTTCTTCTAACTTTAATATTATCTGGGAAATCTTTCATTGCTTTTTTTGCAACCTCTTTTGCATTTTGAGTACAAAATTTAGCCGCACTTACACCACTAGGGTCTTCTTTTAATCTTTTGCCTACATTTGTTTTAAGTGCTTTTCCAAGAGTTTTAATATATTTTACTCCCTCTTTTGCAATTTGCATATTTTGATTTGTACTATTTGCTTCATTTGCTAAAGCAAAAATTGATATTAGCGATATTGCAATTACTTTTTTCATTATTTCTCCTAATTTAAAATGGGATGCAATTATACGATTTATTACTTAAAATAAATTAGACTAAATTTCTCTTAATTAAAATATTTATAGCTTTTATATTTATGAAATGGTATTAAAAAAATATTATTAATTAATGGTTAATATTTTATATTTATGTTAAGCTTTTTTTGAGTAGAATATATTGTTGGAGAGGCTCATAAGTTTATTAAAACTTATAAAGGGGAAGGGTTTTTCCACTAAAAATTTTAGTGTTTTTTTAACACATTTAAAGGAATATTATGAAGTTTTTAGTTGCTATTTTTATTAGCTTTTTTTTGTTTTTTAGTGGTTGTGGAGGTGGAGGAGGAGGTGGCTCCTCTGCTGGCACTGTAAAGATAATGCCTTTGGGTGATTCTATTACATATGATGATGCAAGAGCTTACTATGACTCAAGTGGGAAAAATTTAGTTCCTGCAGGAGAGAGGACAGCATATCGCTCTTTTTTAGCATATGATTTAGATGATGCTGGTGTTAGTTATGATTTTGTTGGGAGCAGAAGAGCTGGATATGATGTAGAACCAAAATTTGACCCAGATAATGAAGGACATCCTGGATGGACAAGTTGGGAAATTGCAGATCATGTTTATGAATTTTTAGAGCAAAATACTCCAGATGTTATACTTTTGCATATTGGAACAAATGATAATGCGGGTGGTAGAGTAGATGGTATGCAAAAAATTTTAGATGAGATAGATAGATTTAAAAAAGACCATAATAAAAAGATAAAAGTATTTGTTGCATTAATTATTAATAGATGGCTTTGGGATAGAACTATAGAAAAATATAATGCAAATTTACTAGCACTTTTACAAAATAGAAATGACCCAGATATTGTAATAGTTGATATGAGAGAGATAATATCTGGTGGACATGGAGATTATTTAGAAAATACGCATCCAAATAAACAAGGTTATAAAAAAATAGCAGATGTTTGGTTTACTGCACTTATGGATAGCGATGTATTTAAGTAGGTTTTAATTAAACCTAGAATTATAAGGGGTTAATATTAATTTAACCCTATTATCTAAAAATATTTTATCTTTTAATTTGCAATTTAATATACTATCTTTATATTTTATAGTGTAATTTATATCTATTTTAGGCTCAATATATTTTTTTACAAAGTTGTATATATCTTTATTAAAAGTAATTAATTTAATATTTTTAGAAATAATACTGTTTGCTATCTCTTTTAAACTATTTATATTATTCTCTTTTATAGCTTTTTTAATTTTATTATTTGGCAATAAGTATGATACTTGCCAGCCACTATTGTTATAAAAGTTTATAATATTTTTATCTGAATTAAAAGAGATAATTGCTAATTTTTTTAGATTATATTTATTATTAAGCCTATCTAATCTTTTAAGAGCTAATGTATAATTAGAGTTATTGATATTTGTAAAATTAAAGTATATTTTTTTGATTTTATTTAAATCTACATATTTTAGATAACTATTTAAATTTAGTTTTGAGCCACTATACTCAATTTCAAATTTTTTGCTATTTTTATTAAATTTTATATCTACTTCAAAAGCTTTATATCCATCATTTAAAATGTCACTTAATTTGCCTATAGTATTTACATTTGAAGGTGCTATTTTTACAGTCTGATTTAAATCTTTTAGTATATTAGCGTCTTCTTTTTGCCAATATATAAAATTACTACAATCAGTATATCTTTTTTTGCCATGTAAAGTTAAAGCATCTTTATCTTTTAGTATATAGTTATTAGTTGTAAAATCATATATTTTATTATAGTTATTTGTTTTAACATTAAAAAAACCAATTAATGTATCATATAATAAGTCGTTAGAAAATATTTTATTTTGATGATTTTGTAAAGATTTATAGACTTTAAAATATCTATTTTTATAATTATCTGATAGCCAAATTATTAAAGGTATTTGAGTCATATAAAAAGTAAATTTGCTAGAGTTATGCTCTAATTTATTTACCACATCTTCACCATGGTCGCTAAAATATATAAAAGCACTAACTCCTTTAACTTTTTGTAGTTCTTTTAAAATTGTACTAACAACATAATCATTATAATAGACACTATTATCATAATCATTTAAATTTTCTACCTTAGAAGCTTTTTGACCAAAAAAATCAACTTTTAACTCTTTAAATTTATTAAATTTATCTTTTGGATATCTATTTTTATATCTTAAATGGCTACCCATTAAGTGTACAAAAATTACTCTATTTTTAGAACTTTTCTTTGCCAATACTTTTTTGATTACATCTATTAAAGCACCATCATATTCATTAGTAGTTCCTTTCTCTATAGAACTTTTTAAAGCTGTTATATGTTTTGCTGAGCTTCCAATGGCTGTTACCATACTATCCCAAACACCATATAGATTTTGATTTGTAATCCAATAAGTTTCAAAGTCTGCTTTATTTAAAATATCAATTATAGATAATGAATTATAATAGTTTTTCTTATTATATTGATTTGCTTCGGTTAAGGCTAAACTTAACACATGTGTTGTATGAACATGATTTGAGTAAGCTTTATTAAAAATTAGCAAGTTGTCTTTTAAACTATTTAAATTAGGAGTAGTATCTCTAAAATAACCATATATTCCCATATGCATTTTATTTAATGACTCTCCAATAACGACAATATAAGTCTCTCCTCGCTCTTTTTTTGTAGCATTAAATTTTATTTTTCCTGCTTTTCTTTTTGCTTGAATATCTCTAAAAAGTTTTAACTCTTTATTATATTTTTCATATCCTTGTAATATAAATTTAGGAATTCTTAGTAAATTAAAATCTCTAGCAAAAAATATAGCAAATAGAGCTACAGTAATAAGAAATAATAAAGAGTTGTTTTTTAAACTAATTAAAACTAAAGAGATGAAAGTCT
>CAZCOI010000018.1:0-1773 GCA_964500335.1 uncultured Nitratifractor sp. | reverse complement strand
CAGATACGATGAAAACTCTCTTGAGCTTCCTAAAGGTAAAAAAGCAAAATTTATTTTAGATTACGATGAAGCAAAAGAAGAGATAGAAAAACTAAAAACAAATCTAATCACTAAAAAAGAGGCAACCAATCTTTTTGGAATAGAGAGAGAAAACTCGTTTAAAGGGATTATTAGAAATGTCTATCAAACTTTTGGAGGCGAAGATTTATTACCAAGTATAGAAGAAAAGGCGGCGAATTTATTTTACTATATCGTAAAAGATCATCCGTTTGCTGATGGCAATAAAAGAATAGGTGCATTTATGTTTGTTTTGTTTTTATCTAAAAATAACTATCTATACGATAATAGCGGTGAGCTTAAAATAAATTCGAGTACTTTGGTTTCTCTTGCTTTGTTAATAGCAAAATCAAATCCAAGTGAAAAAGAGCTTATTATAAAGTTAATTACAAATTTAATAGGTGAGCAATGAAAACAAAATATATATTTTCAATGGGTGAACTAAAAAGAAAAGATAACTCCATAGCTTTTAAAAATGAAAAGGGTTGGTTTTATATGCCAATAGAAGAGGTTAGAGAGCTATACTGTCTAAATGAAGTTAGTTTTAACACAAAGTTTTTAGACTTTATCTCAAAAGCTGGGATAGTTTTGCATCTGTTTAACTATCATGGAAACTATAGTGGAACATTTTATCCCAAAGAGCAACTTGTAAGTGGTGATTTAACAATTAAACAGACTATATTTTATTTAGAAAAAAGAGTTTTTGTTGCTAAAGCAATAGTAAAAGGGATTGCAAATAATATATATGAGGTGCTTTATCACTATTATAGGCACGATAAAAAAGAGCTAAAGCCTATTTTAGATTGGCTAAAAACTGATGTAGAGAAGTTTTTACAAAAAGATATAGATATTAAACAAATACTTTGGATAGAGGGGCAAATTTGGCAAAAATTTTATAGTAGTTTTGAGTATTTTTTACCAAAAGATTTTTTAATGAACAAAAGAGTAAAACGCCCACCAAACAATCCTATGAATGCTTTGGTTAGTTTTGGGAATACGCTACTTTATACTAAAACAATTAGTGCAATTTATAAAACTCATTTAAATCAGACAATTAGTTTTTTACACAGCCCAAGAGAGGCAAGGTTTAGTTTAAGTTTAGATTTAAGCGAGGCATTTAAACCTATAATTGTATTTAAAACCATTTTTGAGCTTGTAAATAGAAAAAAGCTACAGGTTTCAAAACATTTTGATAAGAAATTAAATTATGCGCTCTTAAACGAAGATGGCAAAAAGATTTTTTTAAAGGCATTTGAAGATAGACTTAACGAAAAATTTTTACACTCAAGCTTAAAAAGAAAAACAACTTATAATAACGCTTTAAAGCTTGAAGGATATAAACTAATAAAATCTATTTTAGAAAATAAAGAGTTTGTAGCTTTTAGCCTAAGGGATAAAAAATGAGAAAAAATTTTAATTATAACTATGCAATAGTTATGTATGATATAGCAGACATTGAGAGCCAATCTGGTAAAAATAGAGTTGTAAAAGTTTTTAAGATTTGCAAAAAGTATTTTTCTCATCATCAAAAGTCTGTTTTTAAAGGCGAGATTACACCATCTAAATTAATAAAATTTAAAGTCGAAATTTTAAAAGTAATAGATAAAGATTTAGATTTTATATCTATTATTAAACTGCAAAGTAAAGATGTTTTTGATGAAGAGATTTTAGGAACTGATAGTAAAGATAATAACTCTATTTTTATTTAAATTTTCC
>CAZCOI010000017.1:0-2305 GCA_964500335.1 uncultured Nitratifractor sp. | reverse complement strand
TAGTTTTTAAATAAATTATTTCTTAATAATAGTACGATATTATGGGAATATTTATAAAAGCATCTTTTGAAATCATAAAAAATAAGTTGTCTTGTTATTAATATTTTTTTTGATAGTATTAAAAAAAGTCTGTCATGAGAGTTGTTTAAATATTAATAGTTACTCTTTATGTCTTGGATTGGTTTTTGCCATAGTTTTTGTTTATTGGTTTTTATCTTTTGTTATGAATATATCTATAAAGAGATAGATATTAATAGATTTTATAAAATTATTCGAGATTCTAATGATGTTAATGTAAAAGAGTTGAAAGATGCAGATATAAAAGTAATCAAGTAGTAGAGGATTGGATACCTTTATGTGGATACAAATTAATCGGAAATTTTGATAAAAAAAGATAATATTTTGAAAAAAAATGAGAAGTTAATTGCTAGAATATATTTATCTGGTGTTATTAAAAAGAGAGTTGGCTATAATAGATGTGGTGTACTATTATAGTGCAAAAAAAAATAGATAGAGATTACAGATGAGTAAAATATACTATAGTTATAATGAATTTAGACAAGATATAAAAGAGCTAGCAAGTATGCTACAAGATAAGAGGTATGATGCAATATTAGCAGTTGCTAGAGGTGGTTTAACGATAGGGCACTTTTTGGCACTAGCTTTAGATAAGCGAGAGCTTTTTGCGCTAAACTCAATATACTACAACAAGAATCAAAAACTAGATTCTATAAAGCTTTTTAATATTCCAAACCTAGATAGCTATAAAAGAGTCTTAATTGTTGATGATATTGTAGATAGTGGCGATACTATGGAGGCAATTTTAGAGAGATTAAATAGCTTGTATCCTAATAAAATATTTGATGTTGCTACTATTTTTTATAAAAAAGATGCCAAAATTGAGCCTACATATGCTTTAAAAGAGGCAAATGAGTGGATAGAGTTTTTTTGGGAAGTTGATGCGCTTTTGGATTAGATATTAGTTTATATTAGTATAATTATTGTATGAGATTAAGCAATTTAGTAGATTTAAATATATTATTGAAAATGCCACGCAATAAAGAGGCTAGGCGTCTGTTTGGATTAAAACATAAATACCCTGCAAAAAAGCAGCTAGAGCTATGGATAGAAGATGCCAACTTAAAAGATGGCAAGAGTTTGCAAAGAGGGTTTGAGATTGCCTCTAATTTGCTCTATGTGGTATCTTTTTTGTTGGGTTTAGTTGTTGCATTTGGGCTTTTAAAATTTGGTGCAAATGGGTATATAAATGTAGTTTATATTATGATATTTACAATATTTGTGCCGATAATTTTAGGTATTGCTAGTTTGATTTATATGCTAAAGAGCCCAAAAGAGACAATGTTGCCATCTGCTATAATGTTAAAAATTATTAGCTACTTTACACAAAAAAACACTACAGAGATAAGTAGCAAAGTGCTAACATATTACAATTTAAAAAGTGCTGCTATTGCGTCGTTTTATTTTAGTTTGGCTTTGAGTATTGCTTTGATTTTAGCAGGTATTGGTAAAGATTTGCCATTTGGCTGGAGCACTACGCTAGATATTAGCAGTATTGCTTTTTATAATTTTGTAGATTTTTTGCAAGTACCCTTTAAGCTTTTTGCAAAAGAGTTTGTAAATTTAGATATTGTAGAGGCTAGCCGATATTTCAATGGAATAAAGAGCCAAAAAGCAGTAGATAATATTAGCCTAATTCACTCTAGCTGGTGGTATTTTGTAGTAGCTACATCTTTGCTTTATGGAGTATCCTTTAGAGCTATTATTGCAATATTTGCTCTAATAAAGTATAAAAGAGTTTTAAATAGCGAGATATTTGCTTTGGATGGGACTTTGGAGCTAATAGATGATTTTAATAGAGCATCTATAAAGAGCCACAAAGAGCCAAAAGAGGAGGCAAAAAGCGTAGAGCAAGGCAGTATCGCAATAGTTGATAAGAAGATAGATTATGATGCTCTTTTGGGTTGGGGTGTAGATAGAGATGGTTTGTTGCTTTTAGAAGATAGAATAAAAAGTGGTGCTAAAAGGCTAGAGAGTGTTGGCGGTCTAAATAGTATAAGCAGAGATTTAGAGATAGCAAATACTCTAAAAGAGCACTCTGTTGGGCTTTTTGTAAACTCTTATGATGTGCCAATTTTGGATTTTGTAGATTTTGCAACTGCTCTTGCAAAAAAAGCTAAGATGCTCTATGTTGTATTGTTAAATCCTAAAAGAAAAGATTTGGATATCTGGAGCCAAAAGCTATCTTCAATTGGCTTAAAAAATATTGCTATAAAGGTCTATAATG
>CAZCOI010000016.1:0-3181 GCA_964500335.1 uncultured Nitratifractor sp. | reverse complement strand
TATAAAAATAGATAAAAAACTTCCTAAGTTTATTGCAATTGATGCTATTATTCATTCCAAAAATAGTGATATATTCCAAGTTTTTTATAAATATGATAATGAAGCTAGCTACAATGAGGCTGACTCTATTAGAAAAGGAGTTAAAAAAGGAGTTAATCATATTCAAATAGTTCTTCCTAGTAGATATTTTAAATATACTTTAAGAGTAGATCCTAGCGCTAGAGGTAAGGGAGAATTAATAGTTGAAAAATTTAGTATATATCCATATGATTTGAATTTAACTAAATTTTAACTATAATAATTAATCTAATAACTACGAAGGATTTTAATGTTTTTTATTTTAGAAACTATAGCCTTATCTCTTATATTTATATTATTAATATCTTTAATTAAAAATTTAAAAATTAAGTTTTTAGCTTCTATATTATCTTCTTTTATTATAGTAATGGAGATAATATCTTATTACTCTACAAATAGTTTTATAGAGCAAAGATTTATAATTCATTTTAATATAGACTCTCTTAGCAAATTAGGCACTCTTTTTGCAAAAGAGATAATATTTGCGCTACTATTACTATTTATACTTACTTTTATATTTTATTATATATCTAAAAGAGTTATTTTAAATAAAATAGGCTATATTTTGCTTTTAAGTTTATTTTCTGCTACTCTATTTATTAAAAATGGAATATTTTATGAACTTTATACTATGTCTAAACAGTATAGTGCCCAAAAAGTATCTTTTAAAGAGGCATTAAAAGAGTTAAATATTCCAATATCAAAATATGTAATGCAAAAAGATTTAAAAGCTCAAAAAGGTAAAAATATAATTGTTATTTCTGTTGAATCTTTAGAAAAAGGTTTTTTAGATAAATTTAAACAACTTACACCAAATCTAAATAGACTTAAAAATAGTTGGACATATTTTGATAAAATGCCTGTAATTGTAGGAGCAGATTGGACAGCAGGCTCTTTATATACACATCAAACTGGCGTTCCAGCTATTTTTAATGGCTTTGGTAATGATTTTTTTCTACATAGCAAAAATGCAAAAATAGTTGGATTAGGCAATATATTTAAAAAAGCTGGCTATGATTATAGGTATCTTATGGGAGGAATTGACTTTGCTGGTGTTGGTGATATTTTAAAGTTATATGGCTATAAAACTGTCTCAGAAAAAAATAGTATTGGCAAATATCCTATACGCTCTTATGGATTAGATGATTTAGACCTTTTTAAAGAGGCAAAACTTCAAGTAGATGATTTATTAAAAAACAAAAATAGACCATTTGCTCTATTTATATCGACAATTAATTCTCATTTTCCTAATGGTTTTTATGATAAAAGAATGGAAAAATTTATAAAAAGAAAAGATTCTAGTTTAGAGTTTTGTATAGCTTCTATAGACTATTTAATAGGTGATTTTATTAAATTTTTAGAAGAGAAAAATCTACTTAAAAATAGTGCAGTATTTATCTTTCCTGATCATACTTTAATGGGGCATGGGAGTAAAGTTCATGAGATACTTAATAAAACAGAAAGAGGAATATATCTAATAACTAATATTAAAAAAGATAATTTCTCTAAAAAAACGGAACAGACTTTATATCAAATAGATATACCAAAATTGATTATTGAAGGTTCTAAAATCAAAACCAATGCAAAATTTTTAACCGATTTTATTACTAGTAAAGATATAAAAAAATATATATTAAACAGCAGAGAAAAAATTGCTTCTTTAAATTATGCCTCAATTAATAGAGATAGTTTTAATAGCAATATTACTCTATTTTTAAAAGGCAATAGAATAATTTTAAAGTCTAAAAATATAGAAAAAAGTATAAATATAGATTTAAATTACGATGTTGTAGATTTTATATTCTCTCCGGATATGGTTCTTCTTAAGAGTGGCAAGCTTTATAAAAAACATATATTTAGTCCACATGGTCATGATTTGGATGGAAAAAGATTGCATATTTTAGCAATTATAAAAGATAACACAATATCATATGGATATTTTGGAAATAAACATAAAATAGGTATCTGCAAAAGCGGAAAAGAGATTAAATTTACAAAAAAAGAGGTAGAGACTATATTAAACTCAAATAGACTTATTTCTGACTATAAACCAGAAAGAGCTGAAGTTTTAAAAAAATATTTAGTAAAAGATATAAAACCTATATATGATTTAAAATTAAACTATAAAGATGTTAAAACAAAAGATTGTATGTTAAATAAAAACTCTAATAACAGTATTGATTTTATTGTAAATGGCAAAGACCCTCTAATGATTTTGCCTAAAATAGAAGCAAATACAGATGAGATAGTATTAAGAGTTTCTATTAACTCTCCAAATGAGAAAAAATTAAAAATATATTATAAATATAATCCAAATAAAGGCTATAATGAACAAAATATAATAACTCTAAATTTAAAAAAAGGTGATAATCTTTTTCACATTAAAATGCCAAAAAGATTTGTAAAAAATAGATTAAGAGTAGATATCGATTCTAATCAAGGAGTATATAAATTTAATAAATTTTTAATATCTGATTATGAGTTTTTCTCTTTTGCAATACAATAAATACTATTTAAAAGTTATAAATCTATTTAGTAAATAAAAGAGTGTACTATATACAACCATTCCGGCAAAAAAGGCGATATCTGTTGGAATTAGGTTATGTTCTACTATAAAGTTAAGAGCTAAATAGCTAATATAGTAAGATACTCCAAAAGCTGTTAGGAATTTTAAGAACTCTTTATATTTATCTTTTTTGCTTCCAAATACAAAGTGTTTATTTAAAAAAAAGCTAATTATAAAGCCTATTATATAACTTAACAGATATGATGTAGAGTATTTTAAACCAACCAAATGATAAAAAAGCATTATAGTTGCGTATCCTAATAGCGTATTAAAAACCCCAACAGCCACAAATTTAAAAAATGTTTTATCGTAGAATATTTTTAACATGACTTCTTAATTGACAATACTGCATCAAGCTCTTTTTCTCTATTTTTGCTTACTCGATATGCTTTTTCGGCTTCATCATAAAAGTAAACATCTTTGTCAAGTTTGATTATACTAGGATGAACCATTATTTCATATGTTTTAGATGAATTTTGTAAAGCTTGTATAATAGTTTTATCAACCACTCCTGTATATAAAATTGAGTAAAAATTT
>CAZCOI010000015.1:0-1549 GCA_964500335.1 uncultured Nitratifractor sp. | reverse complement strand
GCTTATATAATCGAGTGCACCGATGTTATAAAAGATGAAAACGGCGAAATTATCGAAATTAGAGCCAAATATTATAAAAATTCAAAAAGCGGGCAAGATAAAAGCGGTATAAAGGTTAAAAGCGCAATTCAGTGGGTAGAGGCAAATAGCGCTAAAGAGTGCGAAATTAGAATTTATGATAGACTCTTTAAATCTCAAAACCCAAAAGGGGTGGAAGATTTAAATCCGAATTCTTTAAAAGTTGTTAAAAATGCGCTTGTTTGGCCGTTTGCAATAGATTCTAAATATAGCCATTTTCAATTTGAGCGAATCGGATATTTTGTTAAAGATAATAAAGAGTTTTCAAAAGAAAAAGCTATATTTAATAAAACGGTATCACTAAAAGATACTTGGGCAAAACAGCAAAAAAAAGAAGAGACTAAAGAGCCAAAAAATAAAAAGCCTCAACAAAAGCAACAAAGCGCTAAAAAAGAAGAGATAGCGCCAATGAGTGCAAAAGAGCAAGAGATTTTTGAAAATTTAATAAAAGATTACAATTTGCCAAAGGTTGTTGCAAATATTATCGCAAGAGATAGTGAGCTTTTGGAGTTTTTTAATAAAAGTGTCGGGTTTGAAAAAAGTTGCGCAAAAACTATTGCAAATTTTGTTGCAAACGAGGTTGCAAGAGAGCTAAAAGCAAACCAAAATCTAAAGTTTAGCCCAAAAGATATTGCAAATTTAGCAAAATTAATAGATAGCGAAGAGATTTCTGTAAAAATAGCAAAAGATGTTTTTGAAACTATTAAAAATAGCGGCGGTGATGTATTAGAGATTATCGAACAAAATGGGCTAAAACAAATTAATAGTAAAGATGAAATTTTAAAATTAATAAAAGATGTTTTTGCAAAAAATAGCGATAATTTGCAAAAATATAAAAACGGTAATCAAAATCTGTTTGGCTTTTTTGTTGGGCAAGTATTAAAGGCAAGCAAAGGCAAAGCAAACCCAAGATTAGTAAATGAACTTTTAAAAGAGGAGCTTAATAAAGCTTAAAGCTGTAAGCTAAAAGCCTAAAGCTATCCTCAATCCTCAACCCTAAATCCTTAACTCTTAACTCTTAGCACTTAGCTCTTAACTCTTAATCCTTCTTCCTTCTACCTTACTAAAAATCAAAAACTAGAAACTAATAACAAATACACCAATCAAGAAAGTTATAAGCTGTAAGCCTAAAGCCGTAAGCTAACAAGGTTTGGGTTTTATAAAAAAAATAACCCATCAACCATAACCCAATTCCTATTACCCATTCCTCTCGTTCCCAAGCTCCAAGCTTGGGAATGCATACGACAAAGTCCCATACAATCGTATAATATTGAACTTAATTTAATATAAATCCAAACAACAATAAACCCTTATACACTCCCCATGTGGAGAGACTGCGAAAGAACTTCCCTTTCCAGTCTTCCATCCATCTAAAAATAGTATTTTTTACTCCTAAAATCCAAGAATCAACGCTACGGTTCCGACGCTCTTGTGAAGCGAAGCGGTTTATGCATAGCATAAATCACTCTCT
>CAZCOI010000014.1:0-2617 GCA_964500335.1 uncultured Nitratifractor sp. | reverse complement strand
GGGTCATAAAACAAAGTTACGCCAACTTGCGCTCTTGCGGCATCTATAAACTTTTTTAATTTACCGCTTACTTTAACCTCGTTTGATAGCGCAAAAATAGTCAATAACAAAATCAAAAGAAATTTTTTCATTATTTTCCTTTTAACTCTTTAAATTTTCGATCGGCATTACCCACCGTATAATAAAAAAACTCCTCGTTTTGATACCCCACTTGCGAAGCCAAAATCTCTTTTTTAGGCGTAATAAAATAGGTTGTGGGCGTTACGTAAACATCTTTAAATATCTTTTTTGCCTCGCTAAAATTTAGCTTTACAAAAATATAGCTTTTGCCAAGATAATTAACTCCTTCTTTATCGTTAAAAATCTCTTGCTCCATTAGCTCACAATAAGGACATCCCGCGGCGGTTACAAAAACTAAAATATTTTTATTTTCTTTTTTTGCTAAACTTACGGCATTTTCTAAATTTGTTTGCCAATTAATTAAATTTGCAAATGCAAAAGTGCTAAAAAAGAGCGTAAGTATAAGCTTTTTCATAAAATTTCCTTATTTTTTATTATAAGTATAGCATAAAATCAAATTTTTTAGATATTTTTTAGCATCTCTTGCATCTGCTCTTCGCTTATTGTTGTTACCCCTAAATCTTTTGCTTTTGTAAGTTTGCTTCCGGCATCTTCGCCGTAAATTACAAAGTCGGTTTTTTTGCTAACAGAGCTACTAACTTTTGCGCCAAGAGCCTCTAACATCTTTTTAATTTCGCTTCTTGAGCGGCTCATTGTTCCAGTTAGCACAACCGTTTTATCTTTAAAAGGATTTTGAGCTATACTTTCTTCTTTTGGGTAAATTAAAGTAATCTCTTTTAATAAATTTAAAACTTTTTCTTTATTAACCTCCATAAATTCGGTATAACTTTTTGCCATTTCAGGGCCAAACCCTTCAAGCGCTAAAATATCATTATATTTAGCCTCTAAAAAGTTATCTTTAAAACTTTTACAAATCTTTTTAGCCGCAACTTCGCCGATATGCTCTATTCCAAGCGCTTTAACAAAGCGCCAACAATCGGTTTTTTTGCTCTTTTCTATCGCATTTAATAAATTTTGCACCTTTTTTTCTTTAAATCCTTCAAGCGCTAAAATTTGCTCTTTTTTATCTTTTAATTTATAAATATCTTCAATCGCTCTTAAAAACCCCAAATTATAAAAAAGTTCAACCGTTTTTTCGCCAAGCCCGTCTATATTCATACACCCTTTACTTGCAAAATATATGATACTATTTACCACTCTTGCAGGGCAATTTAGGTTTTGGCATTTAATTAGCGCACCTTCATCAAGCAGATGCGAACCGCAAACCGGGCAGTTTGTAGGGCGAGGAATCTTTTTTTGGCTACCGTCTCTAAAATCTTTTAGCACTTTTATTACTTTTGGAATAACATCGCCGCTTCTAATAATTGTAATCGTATCATTTATTCTTATATCCAAACTCTCTATAAAATCAAAGTTATTTAGTGTTACTCGCTCAACAATAACCCCTTCTATATTAACGGGCTCTAATATGGCAACTGGTGTAATTACTCCGGTTCTTCCAACTTGCAAAATAACATCTTTAATTTTCGTTTGCTTTTCAATTGCCGGAAATTTGTAAGCAACTTGCCACCTTGGCGCCTTTTGGGTGTAGCCAAGAATATCTTGTAAATTTATGCTATCAACCTTTACAACCATTCCATCAAGCATAATATCTAAATTTTGGCGCATATTATTTAGCTTTTCATAAATTGCCTCGATTTGCTCAACCTCTTTGCAAACCTCTCTAATTGGGGGTTTAATAAATCCAAGCGCATAAACATACCCCATAAGTTCGCTTAAGTAGTTAAAATTCAAACTATTAACCCCAACGCCCCACGGCATAAAAATTAAATTTCTTTTTGCCACAATTTGCGGGTCAAGCTGACGCAAAGTTCCTGCTGATGCGTTTCTTGGGTTTGCAAAAGGCTCTTCGCCCATTTTTATACGCTCGTTATTTATTCTTTCAAATTCGCTAAATTTCATTAAAACTTCGCCGCGAATCTCTATTAAATTTTTGTGTTCAATCTCAAGCGGAATAGAGTTTATAGCTTTTGCGTTACTTGTAACATCTTCGCCCTCAACGCCGTTTCCTCTTGTTATTGCCTTAACCAAAAGCCCATCTTCGTAAATTAAATTTAAACTTGCTCCATCAAACTTGGGCTCTACATAATATCTATCAATTAATGAGAGCTTATTTATTCTATTTATCCACTCAATTAACTCGTTTTTATTAAAAACATCTTCCATACTCCACATACGGCTTAAATGTTTAGCCTTTTTAAAACCCTCGCTTAAAGGCGCACCTACTCTTTGGGTTGGTGAAGTGTAATCAATAAAACTTGGATGCTTTTGCTCGAAATCTTTTACTTCATGATATAACTTATCATACACCTCATCGGCAACTAACGGGTTGTTATCTATATAATAGGCTTTCGCCCACTTTTTTAACTTCTCTACCGCTTTTTTATATTCATCTAAATTATTTATCAATTTCATTCTCTTTTATTGGGATTTTTTCAAATTTTCCGAAAAATTTCGGGGTTGTATGCAAAATATA
>CAZCOI010000013.1:0-2490 GCA_964500335.1 uncultured Nitratifractor sp. | reverse complement strand
AAACATAGCATCCTTGGCCACTAGATGAAAGGGTCATCTAGCCCTAATAAGTCGTCTATATAGGTGGTGACCCGTCTTGGATTCGAACCAAGGGCCCACTCCTTAAAAGGGAGTTGCTCTACCGACTGAGCTAACGGGTCTTGTTTTAAACGCTTTTTGCGTTTAGGTGGCGTAATTATAGCAGGCATTTTTTTTAAAGTCAAGCTTTTTTTAAAAAAAATGCAAAAAATATTAAAAAAATTCAAAAAACTCTTTTTCTGAGTTTAAAATCATCTCTATTGCTCTTCTAATAGCCTGCTCTTGTATAAAGTTTCTATCACCCTTAAAATGAAATTCTAATATCTCTTTACTATGACCATTTTTTATACCAATAAAGACATCTCCTACCTTTTTTGTTTCACTCTCTCCACTAGGTCCAGCAATTCCACTAACTGCAATAGCAATTTCAGAGTTTGTCTGCTCTTGAATGCCATCTAACATCTGGCTTACACACTCTTTACTAACTGCACCATAAACATTTAATATCGACTCTTCTACACCAAGCCATTTTTTCTTGATTTCGTTACTATAAGCGACCATAGAGCCTGCAATTATCTTTGATGCTCCATCTTTTTCTATAAATTTAGCAACAATTTTTCCACCTGTGCAACTCTCAGCAAACGATATAGTCTTACCCTTAGCACTTAGATACTCAATGAGCGCTTTTCTAACAGATTTAATAGGTAAAAATTTTATATCTAATTTCTTTGAGAGATCAACTAAAATTTTCTCACCACTAGAATCTATAATATCAATATTATACCAACTAGGAAGAATTCTTGTTATTATTGCATGTTCGTTTAGCTTCTCTTCCAATGCTAATAGATCCATTTCGTTACCAAAAGCCTTAAAAGAAGATACATTTCTATCTTTTGTAAATAGTGGTGTAGGTAATTTGTGAAATAGTGACACGCTTTTTACTATTATCACAGATTTATCTATTTGATATATTGTGCCATTATCTTTTATTGTAGTCTCTAATTGTAAATTTTGCAGTTGTTTATTCAACTTATTGCTATATCTATCTAATACAAATATAACAGTATCTCTGTTTAACTTTTTAACAAGCTCTATAATATTTGTTATAATATTTTTTGTATAACTTGGATATTTTTCTATGATTTGAGCTTTTGTAATATATGGGAATTGCCTCTCTAAATATGAGTATTGTACCGTATCCATATATAAAGAAGCACCTACAAAAACAATATTATCTGGTTTGATTACTTTTGACATTTATGCTCCTATTCTCTTTAAAATGAAAATTATAACACTTTAGGGCTAAAAGTTTATTAAATTATTTAAAGTATCAATTGCTCTTTCTAACTAAAATGTAATAGAGTTTTAGATATAATCACACAATTTTTATAAGATAATTTAACATAAGGAAAAGTCAAAATGGACTACAAAGATACCCTTTTGCTACCAAAAACTACATTCCCTATGAGAGGGAACTTGCCACAAAATGAGCCTAAAAGATATAGTAAATGGTTTGAGAGTGGCGTATATGATAAGATGAAAAAAAATAGAGAGGGTGCAGAGCTTTTTACCCTGCATGATGGACCACCATATGCAAATGGAGATATTCATATAGGACATGTTCTAAATAAAGTAATAAAAGATATTATAGTAAAATATAACTACTTTCAAGGAAAAGATGTAAGATTTACCCCAGGTTGGGATTGCCATGGTTTGCCAATTGAGCAAAAAGTAGAAGAGAAGCTTGGCAAAGAGAAAAAAGATGCACTTTCTATATCGAAATTTAGAGAGCTTTGTAGAGATCATGCAACAAAATTTATAAATATCCAAAGAGAGAGCTTTAAAAATTTAGGAATTGTTGCAGATTGGGACAAGCCATACCTTACAATGGATTTTAAGTTTGAAGCAAATATCTACAGAACTCTTTGCGAAGTAGCTAAAAAAGGTTTGCTTATAGAGCGCTCTAAGCCAATATATTGGTCATGGGCTGCTGAGTCTGCACTTGCTGAAGCTGAGATTGAGTATAAAGATAAAGAGGACTACTCTATATATGTGGCTTTTGAGTTAAAAGATGAGACAAAAGCGAAGCTAAATATAGAAGGAAAAGCTGCTGTGATTATCTGGACAACTACTCCATGGACTTTGCCTTCAAATGTTGCAGTTGTACTAAATCCAGAAGCAGTATATGTTTTAACAAAAGAGGGCTTTATTGTTGCAAAAAGTAGACTAGATGCACTTGTAGAAGAAGGTGTATTAAGTAGCAATGAAACTATAAAAGAGTTTAGTGCAAAAGAGCTAGAGTTGCAAAGTGTTACAAATCCACTAAATGGAAGAGACTCTACAGTAATTTTAGGAGATTTTGTAGAGCTTGATGGTGGAACTGGTGTTGTTCACTCTGCTCCAGGGCATGGTGAAGTGGATTATTTTGCATCACTTAAGTATAACTTACCTGTAATTATGCCTGTTGATGAT
>CAZCOI010000012.1:0-4558 GCA_964500335.1 uncultured Nitratifractor sp. | reverse complement strand
GTTTAATTGATAAATCAAAAAATGAGTTTGAAAAAATTTTACAACTTCAAATACCACAAATAGAACCTTTTAAAAATATACAAATGGCTCAAAAATTTAAAGAGCTAACAAATAAGATGCTAAAAGAGTAAGCTCTTATTTCTCTTTTAATATTTTTATTTTATTTAATAGATAAAACTCTGCATCTTTGCACTCTTTAGAGTAAAATATCAAATTTTCTGCTTCATCTAGGTATTTTTTTGAGATTTTATAAGTCTCATATGCTTTAATTAGTGCTAAAACATAACTTCTTGTATATTTTGAATCTTGTTGCATTAATTGATTATAGATTTCTAATGCTTGTTTAAAATAATCTTGTGCTAATTCTAAGCTACTATTACTTCTAGCATAATATTTTGCAATGGCTTCAAGAGATTTGGCACTTTTTTCTAGCTCTTTTATATCATTATTATAGCTATTTTCTTTCTCATTTTTTGTTAAATCTTTATCTTCATTAATTTTATATCTTTTTTTTGTTCTTTTTATAAAATCGTCATATAGTTTAACAATCTCTTTATCAAAACTAATCTTTAAAGCCTTTTTATATTCAATTGATGCATCTATATATTTTAAAAGAAGCTCATAAAGTATCGCTTTAAATATAATTTTATTTACTATATTTTTTGCTGAGATTTTATTATCGACTCTTTTTAGATACTCTAATGCCTCTTCTACTTTATATAACTCTTCGCTTTTTAACATATCGTATGCTTTTTTTAGATACCAGCAATCTGAAATTATAGATATTTTTTTAAGTTCCATAAAGAGCCACTTTTCTCTAATTTGCTCTTTTGAGTTATTGTTACATCTACTATAATAGTTTTTTAATTTTTCTATATCTTTATTTAAAAACTCTACTATTTGGATACTTTTTAACATAATTAAACCTTTGTATAAGTTTTATATAAACCATAATATCGATATATTTATTTATTTTTCCTTAAAAAGTATCCATTTTACGGTGTATTTAATATAAGTGTTACGATTTTATGGGTAATTTGGGCTATTTTGAGCTATTCATATTGATAGTTCGTTCTATAAAATCGTGATATTGTTCAAAAATCTCTTTTGAATCTTTTAGTTTAATTGCCTCTTTATACTCTGTAGTAGCTCCAATATCTATATCTAAAAGCTCATATAACAAAGCTTTATATATTTTAACATCAATTAATGAATCTATAGAGTTAAAAACTCTTAATCTATTTAGATAGATAAGTATCTTTTTTAAAGTTTCTTCATCACAATTTTTATCTAAAATCTTTTGAACTTTTAAAATATCGCTATTTTTTGTTTTTAAAGATAGCTCTTTTAATTTATATAGCAATAGTTTTTTTCTAGCCTCTTTTTTAGATTCATAGTTTTTACACTTTTTAAAACACTCTATTAATGTATCTATATCATTTTGAATATATCTTTTTTCAAGAGTGTTATTATTAACATTCTCATTTTTTAATAAATTTAGCATAACACCCTCCCGTTTTAAATAAAAAAGATATAATATAATTAATTTTATTATATTTAGTTTGATTCTGTAAAAAAGGTGTCAAAATGAAATTTTTATTCCTTTTTTTATTGCTTTTTAACACTATTTTTGCACAAAATTTAAAAATAGCAGTTTCAGCAAATGTTAGCTATGCAATAGATGATTTAATAAAAGCTTATAAAGAGAAAAATAGTACCAATATAGAAGTAACTATTGGAAGTAGCGGAAAACTTTCTGCTCAAATTTTAAATGGTGCCCCATATGATATATTTTTATCTGCAAATACCTCTTATCCTCAAAAGCTGTATCAAAAAGGTATATCAAAAATAGCACCTAAGGTTTATGTTAAGGGAGTTTTAGTACTATTTAGCACTAAAAAAATAGATTTAAAAGATGGGCTTAATACTTTAACCAAAAATAGTATCAAAAAAATAGCAATTGCAAATGACAAAACAGCTCCTTATGGAAAAGCCACAAAAGAGGCTTTGCTCAAAAAAAATTTATATTATAAATTAAAGCCAAAATTTATTTATGGTCAATCGATAGGGCAAACTTTAATATTTACTCTAAAAGCGGCAGATGTAGGAATTGTTGCTAAATCTTTACTCTATTCAAAAGAGTTATCTAAATATAAAGAGGGTGTTGATTTTGTCCAAATTGACAGCTCTTTATATACCCCAATAAAACAGGGAGCTTTATTAATTGGCACTTCTAAAGAGGCAAAAGATTTTTACAACTTTTTATTTAGTAAAGAGGCTAAAGTTATCTTTAAAAAATATGGATATATTGTAGAGTAATGTTAGATAATCTTTTAAAAATAGATTTTACACCATTTTTTATATCTTTTAAATTAGCTTCTATTACAACAATAATACTATTTTTTATAGCTTTGCCTCTTGCTTGGTGGCTTAGCCAAACCAAATCAAAATTTAAACCATTTATAGAGGCTTTTAGCGCGATGCCAATTGTTTTACCACCTTCGGTTTTGGGCTTTTATTTGCTAGTTGCATTTTCTAAAAACTCCTTTT
Organism: uncultured Nitratifractor sp.; assembly: GCA_964500335.1. Classification (GTDB taxonomy): domain Bacteria; phylum Campylobacterota; class Campylobacteria; order Campylobacterales; family Sulfurovaceae; genus JAADEQ01. Next base: position 2,008 of record CAZCOI010000012.1, on the reverse strand, counting down.
TAGGTAAATTTTTAAGCAATTTTAATATAGAGCTTTTATTTAGTTTTAGTGGGCTTGTTGTTGCTAGTATAATTTACTCTTTTCCATTTATGCTACAACCTTTGCAAAGTGGCTTTGAAGGGCTTAAAAAATCTATGATAGAGTCTAGTTATGTTGCAGGTAAGGGCAGAGTAGAAACTCTTTTTTATGTAGCTTTACCAAATATTAAGCCATCTTTGCTAACAGCTCTAATTGTAACATTTGCTCATACAGTTGGTGAGTTTGGAGTAGTTTTAATGGTTGGTGGTTCAATTCCTGGGCAGACAAAAGTAGCCTCTGTTGCAATATATGAGATGGTAGAGACAATGGAGTATAATATTGCCCATATATATAGTGCTATTATGCTTTTAATTAGTTTTACTGTTTTGTTAAGTATCTATATTTTTAATAGAAAATCAAAACTTAAGGCTATGTAAATTGATAAAAATAGATATAAGCAACTCAATTTTGGATTTGAAATTAGAGATTAATACAAAAGAGTTAATTGCAATTGTAGGAGATAGCGGTAGTGGCAAAACAACTCTACTTAGAGTAATTGCTGGATTAGAAGAGGCTAGGGGAGTTATCGAGGTAGATGGTAAGTTTTGGCTTAAGAACAATCGTTCATTGCCTCCGCAAAAGCGCTCTGTTGGCTTTGTAATGCAAGATTATGGATTGTTTGAGAATATGAGTGTACTTGATAATTTACTTTTTGTAAATAGAGATTTAGAGTTTGCAAAAAGATTATTAAAGAGTGTTGATATGTGGGAGTTAAAAAGCAGATACCCAAATCAGTTAAGCGGCGGGCAAAAGCAAAGAGTAGCACTAACAAGAGCAATAATTAAAAAACCAAAAATTTTACTTTTAGATGAACCTCTATCAGCTCTTCATCCAAAGATGAGACTAGCATTACAAGATGAGATTTTAAAGCTTCATAGAGAGTTTAATTTAACTACAATATTAGTTAGTCATGATTTAGCAGAAGTGCAGAAAATGGCTGATAGAATAGCTAATATAAAAGAGGGGTTAATACAAGATATAAAACTAGTTAAAAAAAGTAACTTTAAACAAGGGTTCTTACAAGGAGTAATTATTGATAAAAAGGTAGATATTAATAAATATGAATTAACTATTAATATTAATAATTCAATTGTAAAAATAGATGTTAAAGAGGATATTTTTAATAGATATAATATAGATGATTTTATAGATATTAAAGTAAGTTTTTAAGGAGATTTATGATTAATACACACAAAAAGATAGATAAAAAATTTAGTGGCGTGGTTTTAGAAAACTCAAAAGGGTATGCAAAAGTAGAACTAATTACTACAAAAGAGATGGTAGCAGATAGTTTTGGGTTAATTCATGGCGGTTTTACATTTAGTGGTGCCGATTATACCGCAATGGTTGCTGTTAATGAACCAAATGTTGTATTAGTTGGTGCCGAGGTTAAATTTTTAGCCCCTGTGGTTTTAGGAGATATTATAATTTTTGAAGGCAGAGTTATTGAACAAGAGCCACCAAAAGCAAAAGTAGAAGTTATTGGGCGTGTTAATAACAAAGAGGTATTTAAAGGAGTCTTTAAAACATATACCACAAAGGAGCATATTTTAAATTTAAATAAGTGACATTTTTGCCACAATTAATTGCTATACTTTTAAAAAAAGGAGTATAGCATGAAAAGATATATAGTTGTTTTAATGGTATTATTAGGAGTTGCGTTTGGTGCAAAAGTGCCTACAAAAGATATAAAAGGCTCAAAAGATAGCTTTTTGGGGCGCTACAAAGGCTCAATTATAATTGCTTATAACTATAAAAGGTTTGATAAATTTAAGTTTGTCGCTTCTAAATTGGAGTTTGTAAAAGGTAAAACCGATGATACACTTAATAAATATTACGAGCCTAAAAAAACTAAAAGCGTTATTGGTGAAGTTACAATAATAACTTATGTAATGCCAAAAGAAGTTTCATCTTTTGAAGTGTTTCAAAA
>CAZCOI010000011.1:0-3614 GCA_964500335.1 uncultured Nitratifractor sp. | reverse complement strand
TCAGATCTTCATGGGGTAGTTTATGTTAGCTATGAAGGTCAGTGGAAAGATGAATTACGTAGGGAAATATTAAAATAAAATGCTAACAAAAACAATAATTAGTGTCAGAGTAAAATAAAAAGAGGCAAAGGTGGGACAAAGAGGTGACAATGACAACCCCCTACTCCTTTTTGTCACTCCAACCCAAGCTCTTTTGCTAAGTACTCTCCAGTATAAGAGCCGCTTTTTTTATAGTTTTTAGCAACTTCTTGTGGGGTACCTGTTGCTATAATTTTTCCGCCTTTGCTTCCGCCTTCTGGTCCCATATCTATAATAAAATCGGCGTTTTTAATCATATCTAAATTATGTTCAATTACTACTACAGAATTTCCAAGTTCAACTAAATGTTTTAAGACTCCTGTTAATCTATCTACATCAGCAAAATGAAGTCCTGTAGTTGGTTCATCTAAAATATAAAGTGTTTTTCCGGTATCTTTGCGGCTAAGCTCTTTTGCTAGTTTAATTCTTTGGGCTTCTCCACCGCTTAGTGTTGTTGCATTTTGCCCTAATGTAATATAGTCTAACCCTACATCTTTAAGAGTCTTTAGCTTAATAGCAATTGCAGGAATTGCTTTAAAAAACTCAAGAGCTTCCAAAACGCTCATATTTAAAACATCAGCTATATTTTTACCTTTATATTCAACCTCTAATGTTTGTTCATTATATCTTGTTCCATTACAAGCATCACAAGTTACTAAAACATCTGGCAAAAAGTGCATCTCTATTTTTATTTGTCCTTCTCCTTGACACTTTTCGCATCTACCACCTTTTACATTAAAGCTAAAACGCCCAATCTTATAGCCTCTAAGCTCTGCCTCTTTAGTTTGAGCAAATAGTTTTCTTATTTCATCCATTACACCGGTATAAGTTGCCGGGTTAGAGCGAGGAGTCCTACCTATTGGGCTTTGGTCTAAATAGATTACTTTATCTAAATTCTCTAAACCAACAATCTCAACACCCTCTACTTTATTTATTTTTCTAGCTCTATTTAAAATCTCTTTAGCTACAGGTAAAAGGGTTTGTAATATTAAAGAGCTTTTTCCGCTACCGCTAACTCCAGTAACACAAACAAAATTTCCAAGAGGCAATTTAGCATTTAAATTTTTAATATTATTTAAAGTTACATTTTTTATCTCTAAAAATTTGCTACTAACCTCTTTTTGAGAATATTTAATATCTTTTTTACCAAAAAGATAATCAGCCGTTAGGGTTTTTGCCTTTTTGAGCTGATTTACACTACCATTAAAAACAATCTCTCCGCCATATTTTCCAGCACCTGGACCAATATCTATAATATAATCTGCGCTTAAAATTGTCTCTTTATCATGCTCTACAACAATTACGCTATTACCTTTATCTCTAAGGCTTTGTAGCGTTCTAATAAGTCTCATTGTATCGCGCTCATGCAGACCAATGCTTGGCTCATCTAAAACATACATTACCCCAGTTAAACCGCTTCCTATTTGAGATGCAATTCTAATTCTTTGAGCCTCTCCACCGCTTATTGTTCTTGCATCTCTGCTTAAAGTTAAATAGCCTAATCCTACATCATATAAAAAGAAGAGTCTCTCTTTAATCTCTTTTAAAATTGGCTCTGCAATTAGCTTTTGTTGCTTGGTTAAATGAGAAAAGTTATCACTATTTGCAAAATATTTATAACTCTCTTCTATTGGCATATCTATAATATCAGCTATATTTTTACCCTCTATCTTAACTGCTAGCGACCTTGGACGAAGCCTATGCCCATTACACTCATCGCAAACTGTCTCTGTCATATAGTCATCAAAATCTTTTGACTCACTTGACATATCATAAGCAATCTTTACCACTCCTGGCCAAGGTCTTGTTATTTTATGGCGCTTCCAAGTAAAGCTAACATCTATTGGCAAACCATACAAAATTGCCTTTTTTTGATGCTCTTCTAGCTGATTATATGGAATATTTATATCTATATCATTTTGATTGCAAAATGCTGTTAAGAACTTAAAATAGTAGCTTTTATTAAAACCATATAATATTTTTATAGCTCCATCATTAATTGGTAATTCGCTATCAATAACCTTTTTTAAATCTAATATATATCTAATTCCAAGCCCATCACAAGCAGGACAAGCACCTTTAGGAGAGTTAAAGCTAAAGCTAACTGGCTCAAGCGGCTCGAAACTCTCTTTACAATCAAAGCAGGCTAAATGCTCAGAGTAGTGAAAATCTTTTCTATCAAGCCCTACCTCTTCAAAATTTATAACCTCTATCTCAACTTCGCCATAACTTAAATTAAGCGCTTTTTCTACATCTTGAGCAATTCTCTCTTTACTCTCTTCTTTAACTACAACCCTATCAATTACAGCTTTTATTGTATGCTTTTTTGTTTTACTAAGCTCTATTTCATCATCAAGCCTAACCATAACGCCATCTATCATTGCTCTAACATAGCCTTTGTGGCGCAAAGATTCAATTAAATTAGCAAATGTTCCCTTTTTCTCTTTTACAAGAGGTGCTAATATTATTAATTTAGCACCCTCTGGTAAACGCATAACCTCAGTAATTATATCGCTTGCATTCATAGAAGAGATTGGCTTGCCACACTTATGGCAATGCTGTTTACCAACTCTAGCAAACAAAAGTCTTAAATAGTCATATATCTCTGTAATAGTTCCAACAGTTGAGCGTGGGTTTTTTGATGTGGTCTTTTGGTCAATTGCAATAGCAGGAGTTAGACCTTCTATTTTATCAACATCGGGTTTTCCAACTCTTCCTAAAAATTGTCTTGCATATGAGCTTAAAGACTCTATATATCTTCTTTGACCCTCGGCATATAGTGTATTAAATGCTAAAGTAGATTTTCCGCTACCACTAATTCCTGTTACTACAATTAGCTTATTTTTAGGAATTTTTAATGATATAGATTTTAAATTATTCTCTTTTGCTCCATAAACTTCTATATAATTTTTCATACTCTATCCTAAAAAAATATTTTATTAATAAGAAGTGCTAAAATTATTAAATATAGCACAATTAATGAAACTTTATGATGTTTGTCACTAATTATATCTTTTAATTTAACACCAATAATTACTCCAATTACAGCTGAAAATGCTAAAGCTAAAATATAGCTTAGAGGCATTGATAATTTATCAAATGTATTTGCACTAAGTTTATAAAAAAATCCGGCTGTAGAAGAAAAAACTACAAAAAATAGCCCAGCAGTTGCCGCTTTTTTGCTAGGAAAGTGTAAAAAACCAATTAAAATTGGTGTTAGCATAATACTACCTCCAACACCCAACATCATAGCAATAATTCCAATTACTAAACCTATTATAAATAGAGTAGCTTTATTAAAAGTGCCCTCTTGGGTATCTTCATGAGTTTTTTTAGAGGTTATTACCTTAATTAGAGCAAAAACTACTAATGTTAAAAATATATACTCTAAAACCTCTTTTGGTAAGATATCTGTAAATCTAGCTCCAATAATTCCACCTATAATTCCACCAACTCCAACCCAAATACCCTCATTTAATTGAAGTTTTCCTTTTTTATAATTAAGATACGAGCCATAATAAGAGCTAAAAACCATC
>CAZCOI010000010.1:0-2231 GCA_964500335.1 uncultured Nitratifractor sp. | reverse complement strand
AATACAGCAAATGGGTCACTTAAAGGTATTTTACCAACTACAGAAGAGGCAGATAGATCACCTTGTAAGATATTCCAACCCCAAACATTACCAGCAAAATATAGAAACAACAAACCAATTTGTGTAAATCGTCTAAGTAATAGATACTTTATGTTAGATAACTTCATCTTAATACTCCAAATTACCATTTAAATAGTCTGTTGGCTTCTTTTCACTACGCTCGTTTTTAGTCTTAATATCTTTAGCTTTTCTATCGCCTACTCTTTGTTGGTCTTTTTTATCCCAACCTTTTACATAGTGGTCACCAGCTTTACCCTCTGCAACCTCTCTAGGCTGAACAAAGATTGCTGGTTTTTGTGTTACACAAGCCTTTTCACAAAGTCCACATCCAGTACAAACATCTGCATTAATAACAGGTTCTAAGAACGCATGCTTTCCAGTTCTGTCGTTTCTGTTGTATTGCAGTTTAATAGCTTCGTCTAAAAGTGGGCATGCACGATAACAAGCATCGCACTGTAAACCCCAAAATGCGATACAAGAGTTAACATCAACAACTGCAACTCCCATATCCATCATTGTAAAGTCTAGTTCGTTTGTCTTGGTATTAGTAACTTTAGTAACATCTAAAGCACCAGTTGGACAAACAGGAACACAAGGTATATCGTCGCACATATAGCAAGGTACATCTGTTGGCTTAAAAAATGGTGTACCAATAGTTACGCCATCATCTGCTTTTGCCATTTGTAGAGTACCAGGCAATTGATTGCCCTCTTTATCTCTATTTTGTGGACGATTAACACAAGCTTCTGCACAAAGACCGCACTTAATACATGTTTTTAAAAAGTCGCTCTCTGGCAGTGCTGCTGGTGGACGAAGAGTCAATGGAGAACTCTTTGCTTTGGTTGTATAACCAGCCCAAAGCAGCGTACCCATTGCCCCTAAACCAACATTATGTGCCATATTAGTAAAGAATCTTCTTCTAGAAGATATCTCTACCTTTTTACCTTTCTTTCCCACTTTTTTACCTTTTATGCTTTTGTAATTTTAACTGCACACTTTTTGTAGTCTGTTTGCTTACTCATTGGACAAGTTGCATCTAGACATACTTTGTTAATAAATACTTTCTCATCAAACCAAGGCACAAATACTAGTCCTCTTGGAGGTCTGTTTCTTCCTCTAGTTTCAACTCTTGCTTTTACTTTACCACGACGAGACTCTACCCATACAAGCTCTCCACGCTTAACACCTTTTTTCTTAGCATCTTCTGGGTGCATGTAACATAGTGCTTCTGGAACTGCTCTAAATAGTTCTGGAACTCTCATTGTCATTGTACCACTATGCCAGTGCTCTAGTACACGACCTGTACATAACCAAGTATCGTAATTCTCATCTGGCATCTCTGGTGGATCCATGTATGGTCTAGCAAAGATTTTTGCTTTGTTTTTAAGTGGATGCTTACCACCTTTTTTATCTGGCTTAGTTAAGCTACCTTTAAATAGCTTTTTAGCAAGTGGTCCATAGAATGCAAAGTCTCCACCAGTCTCTTTTGCTGCTTTTGCTGCATATGGATCGTACTTAGCATTAAATCTCCATTGTGTCTCTTTACCATCAACAACTGGCCACTTAAGCCCTCTAACTTTATGGTATACATCAAATGGTGCAAGGTCATGTCCATGTCCTCTACCAAAGAATGCATACTCTTCGAATAGATATTTATGAACAAAGAATCCATAACCTTTCCACTCTTTACCATCACTACCAATAACACCTCTGCTATCACCAAATGTATCAGAATCATCAAATCCTTTTAATAGTGGATCATCAGTTGTGTATTTTTTAGCTTCTGCATTTGCAAATAGGATATCGAACATAGTTGTATCTTCTTTATAACCCATTTTCTTAGCTGCTTCAATAACATTTGGAAGTGGCTTTTTACGAGGACCGCTTGGCTTATACTCGCCCCAAACATCTTTAACTGTAAATCTCTTAGAAAGCTCTAGCCATTGCCAAGTATCACTCATTGCATCACCTACTGGTAATACTTGCTGCTTCCAGTGCTGAGTTCTTCTCTCTGCGTTTCCATATGCTCCCCACTTCTCATAGATCATTGCACTTGGAAGTACCAAGTCAGAAACCATTGCTGAAATACCTGGGTAACCGTCTGATGTTACAATAAAGTTATCCATCTCTCTTGCTGCTTTAATCCAGTGGTTAGCACTTGCACTATCTTG
>CAZCOI010000009.1:0-3680 GCA_964500335.1 uncultured Nitratifractor sp. | reverse complement strand
CTATCAAAAAAGCGATAATTTAAAAGAGGTAGAGAGTTTAATTGCAAATAAAGATATTTATAAAGATGCATGTTTGTGTAATATGCTCTCTTTAGCAAGGCTTTATCATTTGCATTTTGGTAAAGAGTTTATTGATAGATGGAGTGCGTATGTATTAAATCAAACAATTTTATTTTCACCTGCATTTGAGCTTAAAACCGTTAGTTCGCAAAATATTTGTAATGTAAATGCCGAGTTGGTTAATGGAATTAGCGATAATTATACTATTAGATTTTTAACATTTTTACACACTATTAGCGAAAATAACTGGCGTCGATTTAGAAGCCCCGAAGATAACGGAAGAGAGATGTTAGAGATTTATTTAATGGATTTTAACGATTCTCATGTGCCACTTGCGGCAAAAGCTTTACAAAACTGGAGATTAGAAGGAACTAAAGATACATTAGTAATTGATTCTAATAGAAATTTTGAGCCGATAAATCTTTTTGATACAACAATTTATGATGGTATAGATTTTTATATTGAGCTTGTTAAATATAAAGATTTTATTCCAACTATTGTTAAAAGAGTTGTAGATATATATTTTATAAATTACACAAATGAGCAAAGAGACGAAATTGTTAAAAAGATAGTTCAAAGCGGAGTTAAAACTTTTGAAGATATTTTATTGCAAATTGTATTTTCTAAAGAGTATTTATTAAATGCTCAAAAATATTTAACCTTAGAAGAGAGATTTTTATCTTTGGCAAAAAAAATGGATATGAACGGCAAGGGGTATTACTATTTTGTAAATGTTAAAAAAGCTTTAGAGAGAATGGGACAAGCAAGTATGAGTTATAAGCTTGGTAGAGTTAATAAAATACCAACCGATACTTTTTCGGTAGCAAATTATAAAATATTTATTCAAGGGGTGTTGTTAGACCCAAGAAGAAAAGATAGTGAAACCGGCTGGAATCCTGAAGTTGTTGTTAATAGTTTTAATAAAGATATAAAGAGTAATTTAGATGAATATATAAAGTATATATTTTTAAATTTTATAAATAGAGACCCAAAAGCTGAAGAGTTAGAGCTTTTAAAAGAGATAATTGCTAATAAAAGTGATAATTTAAAAGTAACAAATATTATTTTAGCTTATTTATCAAAACTTAGCGAATTTTATAGAGTTGATTCTATAAAGGAATAAAGATGGAAAGAAGAGATTTTTTAAAAAGTTTAAGTGTAGTTGCGGCATCTGTTTTGTTTCCGATTAATTTAAAAGCGGATAATTTTAGGGTAAATATTAATAAAGTAGAGTTTGATAAAAATATTTTTTTAAAAAATAATCCGCAAGTTATAATGCTTTTTTTAACCGGAGGTGCGAGCGAACTTGCTGGAAATTTAACGAATTTGCAAGAGATAAATGATTTATCGGTTTATAAATATAATCTTGACAGTTCCGTAACACCGCACCATTTTTGGGATAAAGCGGGTGGTAATGAGATGGAGCGAATGTTAAATAGCGGTGATATGAATATTTTTAGAACTTGTTTTAGAAAAAAAGAAAATGATTTAAGAAGCCATGGAGTAAATTCGTTAGAAAATATAAAAGCTATAAATGACCACGAAAATATATCCGCTCATCCTGCTATTTTTGCTACTCTTGGTAAAATTTTGGCGCAAAACGGACTAATTACAAAAGATTCCATTATGCCTTTTATAGAGATTAATGGAGAGACCAGCTTTTTTGCAACCGGAGATTATTTTAATGTTCCAGCATTTGTTAAACCAATTTGTTTTAACGCAAAATTAGAAAACTATTTTAAAGAGAGAAACTATAATTATATAACCAAAGAAGAGATGAGCAGACTTGATGAGTTGGCAAATAGAGTAAATAAAAAAGATGATTTTGCACTATCTTTGCAAAATAGCTCTATTGCATCGGAATTTGTTGAGCGTATGAAACAAGTTAGCACACCTGAAAGTGTAGAGTATCCTGATGGCTCTTTTAGTAAAGGTTTAGAGACTGCAATGAATATTTTAATAAATAACCCAGATACCAAAGCAATTGCAATTGGCGGAGCGGGGCTTGGTAGATGGGATGACCACTCATACGCATTTACGACATATATTCCAAGAATGCGAAATGTTATGCAAGCAATTGAAGCGGCAATTAAACATATAAAAATAGCAAATAAAGATAATATATCTATTTGGGTATTTTCGGAGTTTGGAAGAAATGTAAATTTAAATTCGGCAAATGGTTGGGACCATGGAAATAACCAAAACTTATATATTTTTGGTGGAAAAAGATATTTAAATCATTTAGGTATTGTAGGAGAGACTACGCCGTTTGGAGACGCAAAAGAAAATAGGTTATATTTAAAACCAAAAGAGGGAAGCTATTGGTTTGAGCCATACTCCATTGGCGCAACTATTTATAAGATTTTTGGTATTAAAAATCCGGAAGTCTTAACAACCGGATATAGTGAAATTAAAGCCGGACTTTTAAAAGATAACTCATATAATTATAACGAAGATGAGGTTGCAAATAAAATATCTAATTATAATTTAAATGATGATGCACAAAATAATATAGATTTAATTAATCAAGCAATAGAAGATACCCCGATAAATAAAATTTTGCTTTTAGATAGTGAGGGTAGTTATAAAATAGCAAGTGAAATTAATATAAACAAACCTATAAAAATAGTCTCTAAAACTCCTAATAGATTTGGTTTAACCTTGGTTAATAAAAGTTCAAGCGTTATTAAAATAAATAGTGAAGGTGTTGTAATTAAAGGGCTAAATATAGATGCAAACAATAAAACAAATATCGGTATTTATTCAAATAGCGCAAATTTAGAAATTAGCGATTGTAAAATTTATAATGTTTTATATGATAATTTAGAGAAAAAAGATGTTGCGTGGGGTATTGGAGTTGTATTAAAAAGCTCAACTTCAAATAATTCTAAAATTTTAATTAAAAGCAACGAAATTTATAATGTTGAGAGTAAGCTTTATGATGATAATAGAGGAACTTACGGTTTAGCAAGAGGAGTTAGTTTAAGCTATCATAATTTAGATAATCAAAATGTAGATGTAAAAGTTTTGCAAAATTATATTTATAATATAACATCTGAAGAAGATGACCATATCTCGATTGTTGATGATAATAGCGCAAATAATTTAAATTACAAAGTAGCAACTCTTATAGAAGACAATAGATTTATCGGCTTTACAAGAAGAGCGGTTAAAGCAATGGTGCCAAATGTAACAGTTTCTAAAAACTTTTGTCAAAGTAAAAGCGATTTTGATACAACAAAACATCCGCCATATAGCGCTATTGAGATTATGGGTGTAAATAGTGAAGTTTTATCTAATACTATAATATTATCAAAAGAGTTCGAAAAAGCAATTGTTGCAACAAATAAAAACGCTAAAATATTAAATAATCAAGTAACTCTTTATGGTGGAGAAAAGCCGCAATATTTATGTTTTGTAGCGTATAATGCAAAAAATTATATTGTGCAAAATAATAATTTTACTTTAGATGGCGCTATTGAAAATTCTTACTTTTTTTATATAAAAGGTAACACAAAAGGAAAAATTTTAAATAATGAATTTTGGATAAAAAATCCAAAAGACGGCAGAATTAATGCACTTGTTTATGAGACTGTTTATAAAGATGAAACAATTAGTAA
>CAZCOI010000008.1:0-2027 GCA_964500335.1 uncultured Nitratifractor sp. | reverse complement strand
AAGCTCATCTTCGATATATGGGGTGTTATTTGGTTTTAGCTCATCTTTTACCTCATTAACCTCGGCAATTATCTCATTTAGTGCCCAATCTATACTTAAATATCTATCTTGCCCTCTTTTTAAATCTAATTTATGATTATGCTTAGACAACTCTATTAACTCATCTATCTCTTGCATTTCTCTCTCCTTCAATTCCAAAGATTAATTTAAATCTCTTTTTACTCTTTTTTGTAGTATTAAAAAATCTATTAGAAGATAGCGCAAAAACTCTTTTACCTATCCAAACTCTTATATAAATACCATCTATTTTAGGTGGAATAATAAACCCTTTGACTCTATGCTCAAGTTTGCCTTTTTCTATTTCGGTATTACAAATTGTACTATTACCAATTCCAAACTCTGCAAAAATTTTCATCTATTCCCCCTTAAGCTCTATAGCTTTAAGCTTAAAGCTTTTCTTCCTCTTGCCACTCACTTCTAAGAATACTATATACATTAAAATCTTGCACTACACCACCAATCTTTGCCATAGCTCTAATAGTACCTTCTCTCTTAAAGCCAAGCCTCTTTGCAACATTACAACTCTTGCAATTTAACACTGCACACTCAATTGTAACTTTATTAACATTTAGTTTCAAAAAACCAATTTCTAGCATCTTAACCACTGCTTTTGTCATAATACCCCTACCCTGATAATTAGCATCAAGCCAGTATCCAATTTCTGCATTTATTAAACCTAATTTTTCTTTCACCCCAAATAAAGATATATTTCCAACTATCTCATTACCATAAACAATAGAGCAATTTATATCTCTACCAATAGCATAATTCCTAAGCGTATTCACAATAAAATCTTTAGTATCTTCAGCACTCTTATTATGCTCCACCCAAGGCAACCACTTCTTTAGCTCATCTCTATTCTTAACTCCAAGCTCATAAATTTTATCTGCATCTTTTATATGCAATAACTCTAAAGCCAAATCTTCATCTATTTCTAACCTAAACATACTAAATCCTTTCATTCTTTGAGGGTCAGACGTTGAATATCCACTTTTACTCAAACTTCTTCTTCACTATCTTAGAAATCAAAGAACGAGAAACATTTAAAAAGTTTGCTATTTGTATCTGCGTGTATCCATCATCAAGTGCTTGTAGTATAGCTTTATTTCTATCATCTTTAGTTTTACATTTACCAAAATGTTCTTTAAAACTCTTTAAGTAAGCCAATTTTTTATCTTTATCTTTTTGCATGATTTTTTGATTTTTAATTTCTTCTAATATTTTTAACTCTTCGTCATTTAGTTTTATACCTATTAGCTCTTGTATATTTTCATAAGTAAGCTCTTTAAGTAGTTTAGATTTAAATGTACACTTAATTGGTGTTTCTTGGTTAGCTATTACTGAGCCTAAAGTATAAGGGTAATCTTTTACACTCTCTACTATCTTAGCCTCTATAGGGTTTTGTTCTATATAACGTATAAGAGTATAGTAGTAATCTTCACTTGTAATATATCTTGAGTAAAACCTACCTTGCCAAAAATGCCCAGAGCGTTTATATTTTTTGTTTGCATACATTGCATAGTTACCATTTATATGCTTCATAAAGCTAGATAGATTCTCTTTGCTAGTCTCTACAAGTAAATGAAAATGGTTAGACATCAAACAATAATCATGCAACACCACACCATAAAGCCTACAAGCTTTACACACAATAGCTAAAAACATATCATAATCATCACTATCTTTAAATACATCAGACCTATTAACACCACGATTAATAATATGATGATATCCTGCTAATTCAATTCTTGGTTTTCTTGCCATAGTTGCCTCTTTTTGTAATATTTTAGAGTATTATAGCATAAAAAAGTGGATATTCAACGTCTGACCCCTTTTGAGACCCCTTTTGATGTTGTATCATTTTTTTTGATAAATATTTGTAAATAAATATGCAAAAACTATAGCCCACAAAGTTCTAACAACAACTACAATTGTAAAATCTGCTCCAAATATAACAAATAGTAAAG
>CAZCOI010000007.1:0-5866 GCA_964500335.1 uncultured Nitratifractor sp. | reverse complement strand
GCAGTATGACAGAAACTTTGCAATACAAAATCTGCACCAAAGCTAAGAGCCGCTAACTCTTTAATCTCATCTCTTGTCATAGGACCTGTTGTATCTTGGCTACCAACAGTAGCAACTTGAGGTTCTACATACATACCAGGTCTAACACCCTCTAATCCACACGCTTTACCAACCATTTTTTGTGCAAGCGTATATCCGCCTTTGCTACCTTCTGGTTGTTCAGGAGCCATAAATGCATCACTAGCACCAAGACCAAGAGCCTCTCTAGCTTTTGCAGTTAAACCTTTACCAATAATTAGCGGGATTCTTCCTCCAGCTCTTATTTCATCTGGCAAAGTATTTGGCTCTAGTTTAAACTCACTTACAACTTTGCCATCTTTTAAAATTTTTCCTTCATAAGGCTTAATTGTAATTACATCGCCAGTCTCTAGCTCATCAACTGGTGCTTGAATAGGCAATGCCCCACTATCTTCTGCAGTATTAAAGAAAATTGGAGCAATAATAGAACCAATTACAACTCCGCCTGTTCTTTTATTAGGAATTCCTTCGATATCTTTACCAAAGTGCCACTGAACAGAGTTAATTCCAGATTTTCTACTAGAACCTGTTCCTACAACATCACCAACATAAGCTAAAGGGTGACCTTTTTTCTTAAGCTCTTCGATAGTCTCAAGTGGTTTTTCCATTCTAGCTTGTAGCATAGATTGCGCATGTAATGGAATATCTGCTCTTGTAAATGCTTCGCTTGCTGGGCTTAAATCGTCTGTGTTTGTTTCGCCTGGAACTTTATAAACTGTTAGAGTAATCTCTTTAGGAAGCGGCTCTTTATTTTTAAACCACTCGGCATTTGCCCAAGACTCAATTACCTCTTTTGCATATTTATTGCCTTCATCCATTAACTTTTTAACATCATTAAATGCATCATAAACCAAAATTGTATTTTTTAGTTCATCTGCTGCAGCTTGCGCTAACTCTTCATCTTCTAGTTTTAGTGCATCTACAAGCGGTCCAACATTGTATCCGCCAAGCATTTTTCCTAAAATTTTAATTGCATCAAGTTTACTTATAACTTCGCTAGTTGCTTTGCCTTGCACAATATCGTTTAAAAATGCCGCTTTTACATATGCCGCATCATCAACTCCAGCTGGAACTCTATTTTTTAATAGATCTAAAAGATACTCTGGCTCTTTTACTGGTGATTCTTTTAGTAACTCTACAAGTTCAGCAGTCTGTTTTGCTGTAAGTGGAAGAGGTGGAACATTTAGTTTTGCACGCTCCTCGGTGTGTTTTTTGTAATCTTCTATTAGTGACATTTACGCACTCCTAAATTAAATTTTAATAAGCTAATAGTAACAAAAGTAGCTTTTTAAAATAGCACCTATTAGTTCTTGAGATGGTATTAAAGTAAATTGTGTATCAGATAGTTACATAGAATTGATAAGTGTTACAAAACACCCCATTTAGGGGAGTTTTTGTTAATTGCTGTCTTTATTTTTTTTACTCTTTTTCTCTTTTTTCTTCTTATTTTTTTTAGATTTTTTCTCTCTAAATAGATGAAAATTCTCTTTTTCTAACATCTCTTCTACATATGATGAATCAACTTTTTTAATACTTTTCCATAATCCTGAAGGTACTCTAACTTCAAGTGCTTTTTTTTCTCTTAGTTTTATAATTTTTTTAATCGGTAGTAGTTGTGTTAGAGGAGAGAAATCTTTATCGCTTAAGTCTATATCGTCTCTATAAAAAAGAGTCTGCTTTTTAAAGTTACCCCAGCCAGGTATTCCATCTACTGTATATGGAACTTCATATCCATTTTTAAACTCAACCATTATAGAGTAGTAACTATCAGGAAAAACATTAACAATTTTACCTTTTCCAAATACTAAACCATATACTTTATCTCCAACTTTTGCATTATCAAAATAAGCCATTTTTAATCCTTTATAATATTTCTCTAACTCCTTTATTATTTGGAGCACTTAATATACCTGTCTTTTCTAGCTGATCAATAATATTTGCCGACCTATTATAACCAATTTGTAACTTTCTTTGCAAGTATGATATAGATGTTTTTTTATCTGTTAATACAATCTCTTTTGCTTTTTCATATAATGGGTCTAATTCAATATCTGTATCTATATCTTCTAAATTACTTTCTGAATCAAAATAGCTCTCATCATATTCTGGTTTTTGTTGAGCTTTTAAAAATTCTACTACTCTTTCTACCTCTTCTTCGGTATTCCATGGTGCATGTAATCTAACAAGCCCATTAGCTCCTGGAGGTGTAAATAGCGCATCTCCACGACCTAGCAGAGCTTCTGCTCCCATAGTATCGAGAATAACTTTAGAATCAATCTTTTGTCCAACTCTATAACTTAATCTTGCCGGTAAATTAGCTTTTATAAGTCCGGTTACTACATCTACGCTTGGACGCTGGGTTGCAACAATTATATGAATTCCCGCCGCTCTTGCCATTTGAGCAAGGCGTGCAATAGAGTATTCTACCTCTTTTCCTCCTGTCATCATTAAATCTGCCAATTCATCTATTACAACTACAATATATGGCATCTTTTCAAGATTCTCTTTTTTAGCTTTTTGGTTATAATTGTCGATATTTTTAACTTTTGTTTTTGCCATTAATTTATAGCGGTTTTCCATCTCTTTAACTAAATTTGCTAAAGCAGTTATTGCTTTTTTAGGTTCAATTATTACTGGCGTTAAAAGATGAGGAATATCATTATATATAGAAAATTCTAACATTTTAGGGTCAATTAGAATTAATTTTAAATTATTAGGGTCGTTTCTATATAATAAAGATAAAATCATTGCATTAATTCCAACCGATTTACCACTACCAGTTGTTCCTGCAATTAATAAGTGAGGTAACTTTTTAATATCTGTAACAAAAGGTTGCCCAACCAAATCTTTACCAAGTGCTACAGCCAAAGGAGACTTAGCTTTTTGAAATAAGTCGCTTTCAAGAATCTCTCTTAAATATATTGTTTCAAAATTATCATTTGGCACTTCTATCCCAACCACACTTTTGCCAGGCACTGGTGCTTGAATACGAATACTTTCAGCTTTTAGAGCCATAGCTAAATCATCTTGAAGGTTTAAAATTTTAGATACTTTTATATTTGGAGCTGGTTTAAACTCAAATGTTGTAACAAGAGGTCCTGTATATGTATTTACAATTTCGCCATCTATTTTAAACTGTTTTAGTTTATCTACTAAAAGTTTTTCTTTTTTTATCATCTCCTCAACAACATCTTCTAGCTCTTTTCGTTTTTTTGTCTCTTTTGGTAGTTGTAAAAAGTCTAGCGGAGGTAATTTAAAATCTTTAGGTTTTTCTACTTCTCCAAGTTCTAGCTGTTCTTCTAATATTTTTTTGTTATCTTCTAATTCAAAAACCAAATTTGTTTTATCTAGCTCTTTTTTGTTACTAGTTGTATTATTAGTTTTAGTCTCATTTTCTATAGTAGGTGGTGCAGGAGGCGTTGATGTTTTATTATTTAAAGTTTTTGTACTTTTCTTTTTATTTACGCTTTTTGGCTTAGATTTAATATTAGTTGGGTGAGGTTTTAATATCTCTTCAAAGCTATCGTTTTTAGGGAAAAATAGCTCAAGAGCTCTATTATAATATAGTTTTATTTTAGATTTTATATCTTCTATAGCTTTATTTATATTTTTTAAATTTAGTGCTTTTATAATTTCATTTAACTCTTTTTGGGTAATTAGGGTTAAAGATAGTGCTAAAGATAAGAAAAATATAAACCATAAACCTACCTTTCCTATATATGGGCTTAATGAACTATATAAAATATTGCTTATAGTTCCTCCATGATTAACAATCAATGATTGAAAAATTAAAATAGATATAAATAGTAGTACCCAGCCAACATATGGGTCTAGTTTATATTTTAACTTTGGATATTTTACAAAATTATATACAGGTAAGATTATAAATAAAAAATCTATATATGCAACATATCCAAATATTTTTAAATTCCAACTACCAATTACTTCTCCTATAACGCCAACAATATCAAAGTTATGAAATATTGTTGAAAACAGTAGATACATAGAAACTGTAAATGTAGTAAGTATTATTAACATATATTCATCCAAACTTTTTTATATATTATATCATATGAAGTTAAAATAGTTAAGAGAATAAAGAGTTAATTTATGTATCATTTTTTTAACAAAATGCAATTTTTTATATATATTTTAGCATAATATATGACAAAATGAAATATAATAATAATGCATACCCATAATTTGAATAAAATTCTGGTATAACATATTTCAATATAAAGGATTTTGCAATGAAAAAGTCAATGCTAGTTGCAGAGATTGCAGAAAAAACGGGACTACCGAAAGGGGAGGTTGAGGTAATTATTAACTCAATGTTAGATTCTATCACAGATGCGCTTAAAGCTAGAGAAGCAGTTTCGTTTATTGGTTTTGGTTCTTTTGTACCAGTTAAGAAGAATGCAAGAGAGATATATATTCCAGGAACTACAAAAAAAGTTCAAGTAGAAGAGAAGTACGGAGTTAGATTTAAACCTAGCAAAAAATTAAAGTCAATTATTGAAGAGGCTTAATTTTTTAAAAAGTAGGTAATTTACCTACTTAACTTTTTATAATTTTAGTTTTTTTAATTCCTAATTTCAATTTGTAATAATTTTACCTACTATTTTATATTTTTGATACCATTCTATCGTATTAAAATTGACAAAAGGAATTAAAATGAAAAAATCACATTTAATTGATGAAATATATAAATCTACTAATTTTACAAAAAAGGATATTACTTTAGTAGTAGATACAATGTTTGATATTATAAAAGAGTGTTTGCAAGAGGGAGAGTCTGTTTCTATATCTAAGTTTGGTTCATTTGTTTTAACTGATAGAAGAGCAAAAGAGCTTTATATTCCAGGTACAAAAGATAAAGTTTATGTAAAAGCAAAAAAAGCAATTAAATTTAAACCAAGCATTAAACTTAAAGATGCTGTAGAGCATACATTAGAGAGTGCATAAGTTTCTTTTAATATAAAGTGTCGTACAATTTCGCTGTTTAAGCCTCGGTGGTGGAATTGGTAGACACGCTAGACTCAAAATCTGGTGGGCTTTGCCCGTGTCGGTTCGAGTCCGACCCGAGGTACCACCAATTAAAGAGCTTCTTTTAACTTCTTATGATATACTTTTTTTAAAAATTCAGGATTTATTTTGAAATTACTTTTAGCAATAAGTGGCGCAAGTGGAGTAGGGCTTGGTAAAAAATTTATTAAATATCTTCCAAAAGATATAGAGCTACATTTAATAATAAGCGATAGTGCAAAAATTGTTGAATTTAAAGAGCAAAATGTAAATAGCTTTTATGAAAATAGCGATATTTCGGCTTCCGTTGCAAGCGGTTCTTTTAAAATAGATGCAACTGCAATCATTCCTTGTTCTATGAATACTTTAGCAAAAATTGCCGTTGGAATTAGCGATAATTTAGTTACGCGCTCAGCCGCAGTTGCCATAAAAGAGCAAAAAAAATTACTTCTTGCGCCAAGAGAGTTGCCCTTTAGCGCAATTGCTTTAGAGAATATGCAAAAACTTTCATCTTTGGGTGTAATTATTGCACCGCCTATTTTAGGATATTATAGCGATATTAAAAATTTAGAGGATATGGAAAAATTTATAATAGGAAAGTGGTATGATTTGCTTGGAATTAGGCACAATCTATATAAAAGATGGCAAGGATGAAAAAGCGTAAAGCTAAAAGGAGTAAGAGTGAAAAGAGCAATATATCCCGGGACATTTGACCCAATTACTTTGGGGCATTTAGATATTATTAAAAGAGCATGCAAAATTT
>CAZCOI010000006.1:0-9950 GCA_964500335.1 uncultured Nitratifractor sp. | reverse complement strand
TGTAAGGGTAGCGCTCTACCAACTGAGCTAAGCGACCATAAACCGTACTGGCGACCCTTAGAGGATTTGAACCTCTGTGTCTGTGTGGAAAACACAGCATCCTTGGCCACTAGATGAAAGGGTCATCTAGACCAATTCCAGCTATTATTTAAGTGGTGACCCGTCTTGGATTCGAACCAAGGGCCCACTCCTTAAAAGGGAGTTGCTCTACCGACTGAGCTAACGGGTCGCACATTTATTTTAAGCGCCTCTGCGTTTAAGTGGCGTAATTATAGCTCATAATTTTTTTAAAGTCAAGCTTTTTTTGAAAAAAATCAAAAAAAACTAAAAAAAGTTAAAAAAATCTGGTTCAGAATATATTACCATCTCAATTGCAGATCTTGCCGCTTGCTCTTGAATAAATCCTCTATCCCCTTTAAAATGAAACTTTTTTATATTAATATTATCTTCATTCATAACGCCAATAAAGAGTGTTCCAACCGGTTTTTCTTCGCTACCACCTGTTGGTCCTGCAATTCCACTAATTGCAACTGTAATATTGGCATTACTCTTCTCTTTTATACCTATTAGCATCTCTTTAACACACTCTTTACTTACTGCTCCAAACTTATCTAAAGTCTCTTTTTTTACTCCTAGCCACTCTTGTTTTATGCGGTTGCTATAAGTAACCATTGCTCCTTCTAAAACCTCTGAAACACCGCTAATTGCAGTAAGTTTTGAAGCAAGCAAACCACCTGTGCAACTCTCCGCTAAAGAGATAGTTTTATTATGTTTTGCTAAATGTTTAATTAAATATGCTCTAACAGACCTAACTGGAAGTATTTTTAAATCTAGCTCTTTTATTAAAGATGTTAAAATCTGTTCACCTTCGCTATCTTTAATCTCAACATTATACCAAGTTGGCAAAACCTTTTTTATAACAGCATGCTGTTCTACTTGGCACTGTAGTTTATTAAGCTTCTCTTCTTCGCCAAATACTTTAAATTCTGATACATTTCTATCTACAATACTACTGCTTTTTTTGATATTGTCAAATAGATCAATCTTTTTTACAATTAAGTAGTTTTTGCCTATTGTAAAAATTAAAGTATTATCTTTTTTGATATATTCAAACTCCCTTTGTTTAAGTGATTCAATTACATTATCATAGCAATCATTTAGCACAAACATAACTGTTGGTGAATTTAAAGTTCCAATATACTCTATAATTGTATCTATTATTTCTTCTGAGTAGGTAGGAAACTTCTCTATTAATGTAGCATCTTTAATATATGGAAAGACCCTCTCAAGATATGCTCTTTGGACAAAATCTTTATATAAATTTGCTCCAATAAATATTATACTGTTTGGTTTGTGTAGTTTTGACATCTCTTATCCCTTTTAAGGTGCTTTTTTATGGTATAGTTTGTTATAATACCATAACTACAATTTAATAAAGTCATTAAATTTCAAAAATATAGTTAGAGACTCTAAATTTAACTAAATTAACAAATATTATAACGAAATTGTAATAGATTTTTAGTTATAATCACCCAATTTTTTAATTTCTTTAAATATTTTATTAAGGATTGGCCAAAATGGACTACAAAGATACACTTTTATTACCAAAAACAACATTTCCAATGCGAGGAAACTTGCCAAATAAGGAGCCACAAAGATATAAAAAGTGGTTTGAGAGTGGTGTTTATGAGAAGATGAAGCAAAAAAGAGAAGGTGCGCAGATGTTTACTCTGCATGATGGACCTCCTTATGCAAATGGAAAAATCCATATTGGACATGCCTTAAATAAGACAATAAAAGATATTATAGTTAAATATAACTATTTTCAAGGAAAAGCAGTTCGATATACTCCAGGATGGGATTGTCACGGATTGCCAATTGAGCAAAAAGTAGAAGAGGAGATTGGCAAAGCAAAAAAAGATGCAATGAGCATTACAGAGTTTAGAAAACTTTGTAGAGACCATGCAAATAAGCATATAAAACTGCAAAAAGAGGGATTTCAATCATTAGGAATTGTTGGTGATTGGGATAATCCATATATTACAATGGATTATAAATTTGAAGCAAATACCTATAGATTACTTTGTGAAGTAGCAAAAAAAGGACTTTTGGTTGAGAGAAGCAAGCCTGTATTTTGGTCTTGGGCGGCTCAAACAGCACTTGCTGATGCTGAGGTTGAGTATAAAGATAAAGAGGACTACTCAATATATGTAGCATTTGAATTAGATGACAATAGCAAATCTAAACTTCAAATTGATGGTAAAGCGGCAATTGTAATTTGGACAACAACACCTTGGACATTGCCATCAAATGTTGCAATTGCTCTAAATGAAGAGGCTGATTATGTTTTAACAAAAGAAGGCTATATTGTAGCTTTAAGCAGATTAGAGAATTTAATAGAAGAGGGAGCTTTAAAATCTAATGAGATTGTTAAAACTTTTAAAGGTAAAGATTTAGAGCATTTAAGAGCAATTAATCCGCTAAATAAAAGAGACTCTTATATAATTTTAGGAGATTTTGTTGAGTTAGATGGCGGTAGTGGGGCTGTTCACTCAGCACCAGGACATGGTGAGGTGGACTATTTTGCTGCACTCAAATATAATCTTGATGTTATTATGCCTGTTGATGATAATGGGCTTTATGATGAGAGTGTTGTGGGGCTAAATCTATTGCCAAATGCTCATGAGTTTGTAGGTATGCATGTATTTAAAGCAAATGAGAAAATTTTAGAACTTTTAGGAGATAGCCTACTTAAACAAGATAGATTTACTCACTCATATCCATATTGCTGGAGAACAAAAAAGCCTGTAATCTATAGAGCTACTAAACAGTGGTTTATAGCTGTTGATAAACCAATGAATGATACAAATAAAACCTTAAGAGATAGTGCTTTAGAGGCTGTAAAAGATGTAAAATTCTATCCAGATTGGGGTAAAAATAGATTTGTTCCAATGATAGAAGGGCGTCCTGATTGGTGTATTTCGCGCCAAAGAGCTTGGGGAGTTCCAATCGCATTTTTTAGAAGAAAAGATACTAAAGAGGTTATTTTAGATGAGAAGGTTCTAAACTTTATTGCAATGATTTTTGAACAAAAAGGTTGTGATGCTTGGTTTGATTTATCTATTGAAGAGCTTTTATATCCAGGTAGCGGATTAGATGCTAATAATTTAGAAAAAATTACAGATATTTTAGATGTATGGTTTGATAGTGGCTCTACTTGGTATGCGGTACTTACTTCAAGAAATTATGATGCAGGAGAGTATCCATCAAATTTATATATTGAAGGAACAGACCAGCATAGAGGGTGGTTCCAAAGCTCACTTCTATTAAGTGCGGCAATTAATAATAAAGCTCCATATAAAGGTTTAATTACTCATGGCTTTACCGTTGATGAGAATGGTGAGAAGATGAGCAAATCAAAAGGTAATGTTGTTGCGCCTCAAGAGATAACAAAACAGTTTGGCTCAGAGATTTTAAGACTTTGGGTTGCATTAAGCGATTATCAAAGCGATTTAAAAATTAGTAAAAATATCTTAACCCAAACAGCTGAGCAGTATAGAAAAATTAGAAATAGCTTTAGATTTTTACTTGCAAATTTAGATGGTTTAGAAGAGGTTTTAGATACAAAAGATTTTGGTGAGCTTGATAAATGGATTATCAATAAAGCAAAAAGAGTATTTGACCAAATTAATAATGAGCTTAAAAGTTATGATTTTGCAAAAGCATTTGGATTATTAAATAACTTTTTGACAAATGAGCTAAGCGGTATCTATATGGATTTATGTAAAGATAGACTATATTGCGATGCAAAAGAGTCAAATAGCAGAAGAGGTGCTCAAAGTGCAATGTATCTAATTGCTTATTCTATGCTAGCTTTAATTGCTCCAGTTCTAACATATACAGCAGATGAGGTTGTAGAACATGCGCCAGATATCTTTAAAAAAGATTTAGAAGATATTTTTGATATAGTATATAAACCGCTTCCAGAAGTTGAAAGTTTAGTTAATGAGGAGCTTTTAATAAAAGCTAGAGAGAACTTTTTTGAAGCAATAGACCAGCTAAAAAAAGATAAGGTAATTAGAACAACTTTAGAGCTTGCAATTGTGGGAGATTTAGATATATTTAATCTAAAGAACAAAAAAGATTTAGAAGATTGGTTTGGAGTTAGTGAAGTTTTAGAAGATAGCAGTAGTGAACTTTTAGCTCAATTTAGTATTGATAATAAGAGCTTTAAAATTGTTAAAGCAAGTGGACATAAGTGTCCTAGATGTTGGAGATATGTAAGTAAAGAAGAAGATACACTATGTAATAGATGCAAAGAGGTAATAAAGTAGTGGATTTATCAAAGCCAGTAACTCTTAGTACAATTTTTGGTGCGATTGCACTTATATTTGTATTTGTCGCTATTGGTTTAATAGTAGTTAGATATTATAAGAATAAGCTAAGTTAGGAGTTTATATGAAGCTAAGAGATGCTCTAAAGTTAAGCAAAGAAGAGTTAGCCGTTTTAAAAGAAGAGCTTTTTAAAAAGGCTAAAGAGAGTGAGCTTAATGCCTATGTGGGATATGATAGTTTGGGTGATGGAGTGCCAATTTTAATAAAAGATAATATTCAAGTAAAAGATTGGAGTGTTACTTGCGCATCAAAGATATTGCAAGGTTATATTGCTCCATATAATGCTACAGTTATAGAGAAGCTATTAGAAAATGGTTTAGCACCTCATGGAAGAGCAAATATGGATGAGTTTGCTATGGGTTCTACAACTGAAAGTAGCTATTATGGTCCTACTAAAAATCCTCATGATTTAAGTAGAGTTCCTGGTGGTAGCAGTGGAGGAAGCGCTTCGGCAGTTGCTGGAGGTATTGCACTTGCCGCTTTAGGTAGTGATACAGGAGGCTCAATTAGACAGCCTGCAAGCTATTGTGGTGTAGTAGGATTTAAGCCGACATATGGAAAGGTTAGCCGCTATGGATTGGCATCTTATGCAAGCAGTCTTGACCAAATAGGTCCAATTGCTCAAGATGTAGAAGATACAGCAATTTTATATGATGCAATTGCTGGATATGATAGCAAAGATTCAACTAGCGCAAATGTAGAGCATAAATCTATAGCTTCTAATTTAGATGAAAATAAAAAATATACAATTGCTGTTATTGATAACTATATACAAGAGAGTGATAGTGATGTTCAAAAAGCTTATGAGCTAGCTATTAAAGCTTTAGAAGATAGAGGTCACAAAATTATTCATAAAAACTTAACTAATACAAAATATGATATTGCAACATACTATATTATTGCAACTGCTGAAGCGGCTACTAACTTAGCAAGATATGATGGTGTAAGATATGGCAATAGAGCTAAAGATATTAAAAATATACATGAACTCTTTTTTAAAACAAGAAGCCAAGGTTTTGGAGATGAGGTAAAAAGAAGAATTCTTCTTGGAAATTTTGTACTCTCCTCTGGATATTACGATGCTTACTATCTAAAAGCTCAAAAAGTTAGACACCTAATTAAAGATGAGTTTAATAAAGTATTTAGCGAAGCAGATTTAATTTTAAGTCCAATTACTCCATCTATTGCGCCTAAACTTGGAGCATTAGAGGACCCGCTACAAATGTATAAAAGCGATATGTTTACAATTGCTATAAACTTAGTTGGGCTTCCTGCAATTAGTTTGCCAATTATGAAAAATAGAGATAACTTGCCAGTAGGTTTGCAATTAATTGCTAAAGCCTTTAATGAACAGCCAATATTTAATACAGCTTTCTCTCTTGAAAGAGAACTAAATTACAATAACTAAAGGAAGATTATGAGAATAAAAATGCGCGCACTCACATTTGAAGATGTTTTATTAGTTCCTCAACACTCAACAGTATTGCCAAAAGAGGTAAGTTTAAAAACAAATCTAACTAAAAGAGTTTCATTAAATATTCCTATTGTATCTGCGGCGATGGATACAGTTACAGAGTTTAAAGCCGCAATTGCAATGGCAAGAGAGGGTGGTATTGGAATTATTCATAAAAATATGGATATCGCAACTCAAGCTCATATGGTAAAAAAGGTAAAAAAGAGTGAAAGTGGTATTATAATAGACCCAATCTTTATTAGCCCTAATGAGAGTGTTGCAAAAGCAGATGCTCTTATGGCTGAGTATAAAATTTCTGGTGTGCCTGTAGTTGATGAGAGTATGAATTTGCTAGGAATTATTACAAATAGAGATATGCGTTTTATTACAAATTTAAACTCATTAAAAGTTAAAGATGTAATGACACCAGCTCCTTTAGTTACTGCTAAAGAGGGAATTACACTAGATGAGGCGGCAGAAGTTTTAAAAGAGCATAAAGTTGAAAAATTGCCAATTGTAGATGATAATGGCAAATTAAAAGGGCTTGTTACTATTAAAGATATATTAAAAAGAGAGCAGTTTCCAAATGCTAACAAAGATGAATTTGGGCGTTTAAGAGTGGGTGCGGCAATTGGAGTAGGGCAATTAGACCGTGCAAAAGCATTAGTAGAAGCTGGAGTAGATGTTATAGTATTAGACTCTGCTCATGGACACTCACAAGGAATAATAGATACACTTAAAATTATTAAAAAAGATTTAGATGTAGATGTTATAGCAGGTAATATTGCAACAGGCAAAGCAGCAAAAGATTTAATAGAAGCTGGAGCTGATGCTGTTAAGGTTGGAATAGGACCTGGAAGTATTTGTACTACTAGAATTGTAGCAGGTGTTGGTGTGCCTCAAATTAGCGCAATTGATGATGTTGCAAAAGTTGCAAAAGAGTATAATGTACCAGTAATTGCAGATGGCGGTATTAAATACTCTGGAGATATTGCAAAAGCTTTAGCAGTAGGAGCTAGTTGTGTAATGCTAGGAAGTGCGCTTGCAGGAACTTATGAAGCTCCAGGTGAGATGATAATTTATAATGGACGCCAATTTAAAGAGTATCGTGGAATGGGTAGTATTGGAGCAATGAGTAAAGGAAGTACCGATAGATATTTCCAAGAAGGAACAGCCGCAGATAAGTTAGTACCAGAAGGAATTGAAGGTAGAGTTCCATATCGTGGAAAAATTGCGCAAGTGCTTCATCAAATGATAGGAGGGCTTAGAGCTTCTATGGGATATTGTGGCTCTTGTGATATACCAACATTTTGGGAGAAAGCTGAGTTTGTAGAAATTACTAGTGCAGGGCTTAAAGAGAGCCATGTTCATGATGTAACAATTACAAAAGAGAGCCCAAATTACCACTCATAAGGAATAATTATGTCAAATAGAGTATATGCAGTATTTCGCTCGATTGGAGCATATGTACCAAGCAAAGTATTAACTAATCAAGATTTAGAACAGATGGTTGATACTTCAGATGAATGGATTACAAAAAGAACAGGTATTAAAGAGAGGCGCATTGCAAATAAAGATGAATCTACTAGCTATATGGGTTCAGAAGCGGCAAAAATTGCTATAAAAAGAGCAAATATAGAGCCAAAAGATATAGATTTAGTAGTCTGCGCAACAGTTACACCAGACTACTTTAATATGCCATCAACTGCTTGTTTAATAAGCCAAAAGTTAGGAATTAGCAATGTTCAAGCTTTCGATATATCTGCGGCATGTAGCGGTTTTGTGTATGCTCTAAGTGTTGCAAAAGCTTTTATAGAGTCTGGTATGAAAAAAAATATCTTAATTATTGGAGCAGAAAAGTTTAGCTCTATAGTTGATTGGAGCGATAGAGGAACATGTATTTTATTTGGCGATGGAGCTGGTGCGGCAGTTATTAGTGCTACAGAAAATAAAGATGAAGCAATTATAGATGTAAAAGCAAGTGCAGATGGTAACTATTGGGACTTTTTAATTACTCCAAGTCCTGGAAGTGTAAATCCTGCTTCAAAAGAGGCAATTGAGCAAGGGCTTCAATTTGTTAAAATGAAAGGAAACGAAACCTTTAAACTAGCTGTAAAAACGCTTACAAAAGATGTTAAAGAGATTTTAGAAGAGAATAACTTAGAGGCAAAAGATATACCTCACTTTGTGCCACATCAAGCAAATTATAGAATTATTAATGCGGTAGGAAATGCTTTAAATATGACAAAAGAGCAAGTTGTATTAACAATTCATAAATATGGTAATACCTCTGCGGCTTCTATTCCTATGGCAATAAATGATATTTATGAGAGTGGAAGGTTAAAAAAAGGAGAAATAATGCTTTTGGATACTTTTGGTGGTGGTTTAACTTGGGCTAGTGCATTAGTTCCTTTCTCTCCAAAAGATAATGGATAACTCTACAACTCTTTTTAAACTATTAAAAAAAGCAGGTTTTGACAATCCTGCTAGAGATAGTTGGTGGTGGCCAAATAGCGGAACTTTTGAGGTAGTTGCTGGAGCAATTTTAACTCAAAATACAACTTGGCTAAATGTAGAAAAGGCTTTAAATAATTTAAAAAAAAATAATCTTTTAAAATTAGAAGAGTTAGCTATTATTAATTTAGAAACTCTTCAAGAGCTTATTAGACCAAGTGGATTTTATAAAGCAAAATCAAAAAATATCAATATGCTCTCATATAATATTTTAAAAGATTTTGGTAGCTTTGATATATTTAAAAAAGAGGTATCAAGAGAGTGGTTATTAGCTCAAAAAGGTATAGGACAAGAGAGTGCAGATGCTATTTTAAATTATGCTTGTTATAAAGAGTATTTTGTAGTAGATAGCTATACAAATAGATTACTTAGAGCCTTTGGATATGAGTTTGAAAGTTATAATGAGCTTCAAGAATGGATAGTAGATAGCTTTTATAGTGGTTTTAAAGAGGTTTTTTCTAATTTAAGTAGAGCAAATGCATATGCAAGAGCTCATGGAATGGTTGTAGAGTACTCTAAAATATACAGCAAAAGAGGAAAAATAGATATCTCTATATTACAAAATTTAGGTTAATTATGGCAAAAGCAACAATACAAGATTTTAAAAATAGACTTAATAAAATAGAGCCAACACTATTTGAAAGATTACAAAAAAAAGAGTTTTTTAGCTTTAGGGTAAATAATCTTCGCTCTAACCCAAAAGAGGTACTATCTTTATTAGAAGAAGAGGGTATTTTCCCAAGTACCATAGATTGGTATGATAGCGCTTTTGTTTTGCCAATTAGTTTTAGAGAAAAGCTTGTTAAAAGTAAAGCATATACTCAAAAATATATCTATATACAAAACCTTTCATCTATATTTTCTGCCCTTAAATTAGATGTAACTAAAGATGATTGGGTTTTAGATTTAGCCGCCGCGCCAGGTGGTAAAAGCCTGATATTTAGCTACCTTGCAAATAAAGTTAGTGCAGTTGAACCAAAAAAAGATAGATTTTTTATGATGAAGCGAAATTTTAAAGAGTCTCTTGCTAAAAATATTCAAACTTACAATAAAGATGGTAGATATATCTATAAAAGCTGTTATGAGTGGTTTGATAAGGTATTTTTAGATGCTCCTTGTAGCTCAGAAGCGCATATTGATATAGATAAAGGTATAACTTGGTGGAGTTTAAGAAGAATATATAAATTTGCAAAACTTCAAAAGCAGTTAATTGAGTCTGCTTTTAACTCTTTAAAACCGGGAGGCACTTTAATTTATGCTACTTGTACATTTGCACCAGAGGAGAATGAAGCTGTAGTAACTTATCTTTTAAAAAAGTATCAAAATGCTAAAATAGTTGAGATAGAGCATAACTTATTAAATATTCAAAAAGGTTTAACAAAATGGGAGGATGAAAGCTTTTTAGAAGATTGCTCTAAAACTCTTCGCTTTTTGCCAGAAGGTGCGTTTAGTGGTTTTTATATGGCAAAAATTAAAAAGCTATAACCTTGCTCCATATTATTAAATCTTTGCTATTTTTACCTACATGCAAAAATTGCAAATTTAAATTGCTATTATATGATAACTCTTTGTTTGTTAGCTTAGGCGCT
>CAZCOI010000005.1:0-3350 GCA_964500335.1 uncultured Nitratifractor sp. | reverse complement strand
CTCTTTAGCGCCTCTTTTCCAAGCGCTTTTAGCAATTTCTACAATCTCTTCAATACTCATAGTATAAGGGTTAGGATTTTTGCGAGTTGCCGAATATGCGCAAAATTTACAAGTATCTTTACAAATATTAGTTGGGTTTATATGGCGATTTATATTAAAATAGCTCTTTTTTCCATATTTTTGTTTTCTAATGTTATCAGCTAAAGTGCCAAGTTCCAATAAATTTAAATCGTATAGTTTTAGTGCCTCTGTTGGGGTAATTCTTTCTTGTTTTTCTATTTTTTTAATTATATTTTCCATTCTACAATACCTTAAAATATTTGTGCTATTATAGCAATAAAAAAGTAGGATTAGCCTTGCTAGAGTTAAAAGCTAAAATTGAAGAGTTAATACAAAAGAGTGCATCCGATTTTGAGATTGCAAAATTAATAAAAGATGAGATAAATAGATATTATGAAACTTTGCCAGAACTTTTTAAAAGTAGTGGCGGTAAAGATTTTTTACTTAACCATACAAAAAAGTTTGATAGTATCATAAAACTTATATATAGAGTTGTTACTAGAGAGATGTTTAAAGAGTATTTTCCTACAAAAAATGCTATTCCTTTAACAATTTTAGCTCTTGGAAGTTATGGCAGAGAGCAGTTAAGCCCAAAATCGGATATTGATATAGCTTTTATATATAAAGAGGTTCCAGCTTATAACACAAAATCGTTAATTGAAAAGATGCTCTATTTGCTTTGGGATAGTGGTATTAAACTTGGCCATAGAGTGCATAAAATAGATGATTTGCAAGAGGTTGCAAGCAGTGATATTACAATAAAAACTGCACTTCTTGAGTTTAGATATGTAGATGGCTCAAAGTATCTTTTAACAGAAATTGAAAACCAGATAAATTATATTAGAAGAAAGAATCAAAAAGAGTTTATTTTAGCAAAAATAGAAGAAAGAAGAGCGCTTCGTGCAAAATATCCTTTAATGATGGAGCCAAATATAAAAGAGGGGGTTGGAGGATTTAGAGATGCAAATTTGGTTTTTTGGATAGGAAAACTTTTATATAATGTTCCAAGAATTAAAGATTTGCCAAGTGTGATAGTAGATGAGAAAGATTATAAAAAATTTAGAATTGCATTAGAGTTTTTATATAGGGTTCGTGCGGCACTACATATTAGTACTAATAAAAAAAGTGATACATTGCTATTAGAGTATATACCTTCTGTTGTTAAACTTTTAGGTTATAAAAATACTCCACATCAACAGCTTGTTTTTGCAAAAAAGGTTCATAAAAGCTTAAGAGTAATATGGCTTTATTCTAGGATATGGCTAGATGCTATGTCTTCTAAAATAGTGCCAATTTATCAAAACTACCTTAAGCCAGATAGAGAGTTTAAGTATGCAAATGAGGTAATAAAATTTTTAATAGAGAATGCAAATGAGCCTTTTAGCTCTCATCCAAAATTAAATTTGGCTTTGCTTCATGCAACAAATAGAGGTGATACAAAAGAGAGATATAGATTAGTAAAGCAAATTTTTAAGGCTAAATATACAAGTTCAATTCTAACTGCACTCTCAGAAGCTGGAATGTTAGGAGCATATATCTCACCAATAAAAAAGGTTGAAGCATTGCCTCAATTTGATGGATATCATAAATACCCGGTGGATAACCATTTAATAATGTGTGTTAAAGCTTTGGAGAATATTAAAGATGAAAAACTTTTAAAACTGTATAACTCACTTTCTAAATCTAAGCAGTTTTTATTAAAATTAGTTACTTTTTTGCATGATGCGGGCAAAGGAAGAAATAGCGATCACCACAAAATTGGAGCAGACCTTTTTAGGGTATATGCAACAAATCTAAATTTGCCAAAAGATGATGTTGAGATTGGATATAAACTTATTTTGCATCATAATAAGTTAAGTCAAATAGCACAGAGTGAAGATATCTATAATCAAAAGAGTGTTGCAAAGTTAGCGGCAATTTTTCCATCTAAAGTAGAGCTTGATTTAATATATCTTTTAACATATGCAGATACTACAGGTGTTGGAGCTGATATATATAATAAATTTAGTGCAAGATTGTTTGAAACTTTATATGCTCATGCTGTTGAATTTTTACAACATTCAGACTTTTTAGATGAGATGGGTAAAAGGGTAAAGAGAGTATCAAAAATAGAGAAGAGTTTAGAGTTTAAAGAGTTGCCAAATAGCTTAAAAAGAAAGATATTATCAATAGAGTCAAATTTGCCATTTATAAAATATACAACTTCAAGAATTATAGAGATTAGCAAAAGAGCTTTAAATATTGATACATATGATTATGAGATTACAAATGAGAAGTTTTTAACTATAGAAATTATTAAAAAACAGCGTTTAGATTTGGGATTTTTATTAGCAAAACTATCTTATTTGAATTTAGTTAATATAGATATTATTAAACTCTTCGATAATAAAAAATATTTTAAAATAGATTTTAACCAAAGGGTTGCAGAGGAGGATATTGAGTATATTAAATATTTAGTAGAAGAGTCTTTTAAAGAGCAAAAAGAGCTAAATATTACAAGACCTCAAATTAAAAAAGAAGAGGTTAAGATAGATTGTAATCATACAACAGATTATGCCTTAATGCAACTGCATACAAAAGATCAAAAAGGTCTGCTTGCATATTTAATGATTTTATTTGAAAAGCTAAATATTGAGATAGTCTCATCTAAAACATATACGCACAAAAGATATGTAAAAGATATATTTTTAATAGAAAAGAATGGAAATTTTTGCAAAAATATAGATTTTTTAATAGATGAGCTAGTAGAGCCTATTAAGATTACTCAGAAATAATTTCTAGCAACTCTTCTAAAAGCTCTTTTGCTTCATCTTCTTCCATCTCTTTAGCTTCTATCTCTATTAAGATTTCTCTACACTCATTATGCATCTCTTGAAGTTCTTTTAGCTCTTCTTTTTCGCCTAATGAGATTTCGGCTCCATCTTTAATATCTTGAAAAATAGAGTCAATTACATTTTCTAAATCTGGAATCACTTTATTTTCAAGCAGATTTTTTAATTTTTCTATATTTGTCATAAAATATCCTTTGTTTGGGTCTTGTAATATTGTAGCATAAAAAAGTTTCATTCATAAAAAAAATTAAATTTCCCAAGAAAGGGAAATTATTTCATAGAGCAAGCAGAAACACCAGGAGGAGTTGTTGGCTGAATTGCAGCGTTATCTGCGCCACCCTCTTCTTGAATTTTTTGCATAAAGTCCCAAATTTTTTGTGCTGCTTCTTGGAATCTTTTTGCCGTTTCGCTCTCTGGCATATAGTAAGTTACCGGTTTTCCGCTATCACCGCCTTTTCT
>CAZCOI010000004.1:0-7276 GCA_964500335.1 uncultured Nitratifractor sp. | reverse complement strand
TCTTTTGTTCCTTTTGTTACTAAATCATCAATTAAAACCCCGATATAACTTTCGTCTCTATTTAAAATAAAAGGCTCTTTATTTTGTAAGCTAAGAACTGCGTTAATTCCAGCCATTAAGCCTTGAGCCGCCGCTTCTTCGTATCCTGTGGTACCATTTACTTGCCCAGCCCAATAAAGCCCTTTAATTTTTTTAGATTCAAGAGTATGTTTTAGCTCAGTTGGGTCAATATAATCATACTCTATTGCATAACCAAATCTTACAATTTCTGCATTTTCAAGCCCTTTGATTGAGCGAATCATTTTCTCTTGTACATCGGTTGGCAAAGATGTGCTAAGTCCATTTAAGTAGTATTCATTTGCCTCTAAAGTTTGTGGTTCAACAAAGACTTGGTGTCTTGGTTTATCGCTAAATCTATCTATTTTATCTTCTATACTTGGGCAATATCTTGGCCCAATTCCATCTATTTGCCCTGTAAATAGAGGGGCTCTATGGAAATTACTCTCAATAATTTGATGGGTCTTTTCATTTGTGTAGGCGATATAGCAAGGAAGTTGTGTTGGATTAAAACTTTTTTTATTTGTTCTAAAAGAGAATGGAGTTGGAGGATTATCTCCACCTTGAGGCTCTAATTTATCAAAATCTATACTATCTTTTTTTATTCTTGCGCAAGTTCCTGTTTTTAATCTGCCTATCTTAAAGCCAAGTTCTCTTAAATTTTGAGCTAAAGTAGTTGAAGCAAACTCTCCTTGTCGCCCTGCAGTTTGTTGCACCTCTCCTATGTGGATAAGTCCATTTAAAAAAGTACCTGCGGCAATTATAACTTTTGGTGCAAGGTATCTATTTTTTAGCTGTGTAACTACACCTTCTACTTTATTATCTTCAATCAGTAGCTCTTCTACAATCTCTTGTTTAATATCTAAATTTTTAATAGAGTATAATCTATCTCTCATAAAAATTCTATATCTATCCATATCGATTTGAGCTCTACTGCCTCTAACCGCTGGACCTTTAGAACTATTTAATACTCTAAATTGCAATCCTGCATTATCAGTTGCAAGAGCCATCTCTCCGCCAAGAGCATCTATCTCTTTAACCAAATGTCCTTTTGCTAAACCTCCAATTGCAGGGTTGCATGAACTTGCTCCAATTTGTTCAACTAAGATTGTAATCATTAAAGTTTTAGCACCCATTTTAGCGGCGCTACTTGCGGCTTCTATTGCTGAGTGTCCGCCTCCAATTACTATTACATCATAACTATTTGTCATTGCCTAACCTACAAATTTTTTGGATATAATAGTAATACAAACTTAAAATTAGGTTACTAATATGTTTACAGGTTTAATAAGAGAAGTTGCAAAGGTAGAGAGTTTTAGAGGAGATATTTTAACAATTAAGGCAAACTATAAACCAAAGATTGGTGATTCAGTTGCAATTAATGGAGTATGTTTAACTGTGATAGATGTGACAAATAGTACTTTTGCTCTTGAGGTTGCAAAAGAGACAAAATCAATTATTCCAAAAGAGAAATTTTTAAATAGAGTACATATTGAACCGGCTATGCAGATGAGTGATAGGTTTGAAGGGCATATTGTACAAGGTCATGTAGATACAGTTGGAGAGGTTGTGCAGATAAAGCCTAGTAGTGATGGAGTAGATTTTTTTATAAAAGTTGAACCAAAATATATAAAATATATTGTTCCAAAAGGCTCTATTGCAATTGATGGAGTCTCTTTAACAATAAATGAAGTTTTTAATGATAGCTTTAGATTAACTATAATTTCACATACATTTAATGAAACATTATTTAAAGAGTATAAAGTAGGTAGTAAAGTAAATATTGAAACAGATTTTTTTGCTAGATATATAGAGCATATTTTATTAAATCAAAAGCAAAAAGATGTGCCAACTTGGCAAGATATAGATGCAATAAATATGAGTTATTAGGAGAAGAGTTTGAATATATATAATCATGATATTCCAGATATTGGAGAAGATTTTTATACACTATTTAAAGGTGATAGAGTTCAAATAAAAAAGATTGTTAGTTCCAATAAGTTAGAAGATAAATTATATATTCAAGAAGATGATGAGTTTGTTGTTTTAATTGAGGGAGAGGCTATTTTAGAAGTTGATAAAAAGATTATTACATTAATTAAAGGGGATACACTTTTAATTCCTGCTAAAATTCCGCACAAAGTGCTGCACACTAAAAAAGGTACAATTTGGCTTGCAATTTACATTAAAAATAGTTAATCTACCTTTTCTACACTTTATTTTACTATAATTTTAATATATAACAAAAGGAGTCTGTTATGGATTTTATAAAATCATTTAAAGTAGTGGCAGTAGCTATTTTTATAGGTATTGTAAGTGGGTGTGGTGGAGGCTCTAGTAGTGATGGTGCTAGTGCAAAGTTGGCAAAAGCGACTTATGAAAATGCCCAAAAAGTAGAAGAGGCTATATTTTCTAGTGCTGTAAGTTCTCATACTTATAGAGCTAAAGAGATGAGTGAAGCTAAGAGTAAGGCAAATCCTTTTGTTCTTGATATTGCTAAAGATTATGTAAAACTTTTAGATAACTCTTCTAAACAAGAAAGAGTAATTTCTCAAGCTTGCAGTAGTGGCAGTTTAGATGTAAGTTTAATAGATGAGACATCAAGCTCTAAAACATATTTATATAAATATGATAATTGTAATGATGGTGTAAAGGTAATAAATGGCAGTGTTGAGCTACATTTAGCTTCAAAACACGGAGACTTATATTATGTACAATCTATTGTATTTAAAGATAATTATAGTGTAAAGTATCCAAATGGCGCTAAAGTATCTATAGCAAATGGAGGCTCTATTGATATTACTATTACAGGGTATAATTCAAGCAGTGATTACACTTTTATTTTAGATACAACTATGAAGATTACTCAAAATGGTTATAGTTATGGATATGATGGTTTAGAGTTGCACTATATTGTATCTGGAAGCTCTACTTATTGGTATCAGACAACGGGTATAATTTATATTAATAATTATCAAGATTATGTAATTTGGGATAGTAGTTATGATATGTTTAGTACACCTTTTAAAGTCGATAGTAATGGATATCCAATTAATGGCGAAGCTAGATATATAATGGATGGAGGAGTTTTAAGAATTATAGCAGATAATGGAGCAATAGTTTTAGACTTATAATCTTTTTATAGCTTTTACTTCTTACTTTAAAAAGGGACTTTTGGTGTAAGAGTCCCTTTTATATTACTTTTTTACATATATTAGAGCTATATTTTTTAAACAAGTTATAATAATTTTGTTAGAAGAGTAATCTTCTACACGAGGTTTAAATGGGGGTTTAGTTTTTTTTAAATTTAGGAGGAAACTATGGCAGAGAAAAAACCTATGTCTTTGACTGTAAAGGTCTTAATAGGTATGGTTTTAGGTATTGTAGTTGGTCTTGCAATTAATTTAATGGGATTAAATACTCCAAGTAGTTTTATTAATGAGTATATTGTAAATGGGCTTTTTTTAATTATAGGTAAGATGTTTGTAACTGCATTAAAAATGTTAGTTGTACCATTAGTAATATTCTCATTAATTACAGGTGTTATTGGTATTGGAGATATTAAAGCTTTAGGAAAAGTTGGTGGTAAGGCTTTTGCTCTTTATATGCTAACAACTGCTATTGCAATTAGTGTTGGTATTACACTTGCGGCTTCTTTAGGTATAGGAGAGGGTGTACATATGAGTAGTGCGGCAGAGTTTTCTGGTAAAGAGGCTCCAGCACTTAGCAGTGTATTAATAAATATAATTCCAAGTAACTTTATTAATGCTATGGCGCAAGGTAATATGCTACAAATTATCTTTTTTTCAATATTGCTAGGAATCTCTATTTTAATGGTTGGCAAAAAAGCATTGCCTGTTGTGGAGCTTGTAGAGATTGGCAATGAGATTATGATGAAAATGGTAACAATAGTTATGGCTGTTGCTCCTTATGCAGTATTTGCTTTGCTTGCTAAAGCTATGGCTAATTTAGGTTTGGGATTACTTGCTGATTTGGCAGGATATGTTATAGTATTAATTAGTGCTTTAATGTTGCATCTATTTATTGTTTTAATGAGTATTTTAAAACTATTTTCTGGTAAAAGCCCTGGAATGTTTTTAAAGAAGATGAGAGAGACGCAAATTTTTGCATTTTCAACTTCAAGTTCAAATGCTACAATACCTGTAACATTAAGAACTGTTACAGATAGATTAGGGGTTGATAACTCTGTTGCTTCATTTACTGTTCCTTTTGGTGCTACAATTAATATGGATGGTACTGCAATTATGCAAGGTGTTGCAACTGTATTTATTGCAAATGCATATGGAGTAGATTTAGGAATGGCAGGCTATTTAACAGTAATTTTAATGTCTGTATTAGCATCTATAGGAACTGCTGGAGTACCGGGAGTTGGGTTAATTATGTTATCTATGGTATTTACTCAAGTTGGTTTGCCAGTTGAGGGCATAGGGTTAATATTAGGTGTTGATAGATTACTTGATATGATTAGAACTGCTGTTAATGTTTCTGGTGATGCGGCTGTTTCTGTAATTGTAGCAAAAAGCGAAAAGAAACTTAATGAACAAATATATGACGACCCTAATGCTGGAATAATAACTGATGAAGATTTAGATATCTCTGATGAGGTAGAAGAGGAGTTGGCTGAGGTTGTTCATAAAATTCACGATATGTAATATTATTACAGGTTATTCCCCCAGCCTGTAATTTAAGAGTATGTAGCGCTTACATAACCTACAACTTTGCTTGTATCTCCTGTAACATCTGCACTAGTTCTATAATCTAAAATATGACTTTTAAGTTTTAATTTATTAGCCGCTATATTCAAAGCCTCTATACCGGTTAGACCGCATGCTTCGCATCCTATTTCTAATATAGAGTTATCTAGTTTTGAAATACCATTTATACATATCGCATCAAGCTGTTGGGCTCTTTGTAGTGAATAGAAATGACTTAAATCAGTGCTAATTACTACTGAAGTTAAACTATCTTCTAAAAGCCAAGTTACAATTTTTGCTAATTTTTTAAGTGTATTTGCTCCATAGATTAGTTCAATTACCTCTACATTTGGCTGATAATTTGCGATAAATGGCATTTGTGTCTCTGTACTATGTTCTAATTGATGAGCTTTTTGAATAAACTCTAATCCAAAACTTTTATCTATTATATTTAGATATTCAATATCTATTTTTAAATCTTTTATTGGAGTTTTATAGTAATCAAAAAAGCTTCCGCTAATTCCATTAAAATATACATGGTGGCTTGGTCCAATTACTACTACTCTTTTTACTTTTTTGTTTGATAAAACTCTATGAGCAATATTTGCTGTATATCCACTATATATATATCCAGCATGTGGTGAAATTATTGCTCTAGGCTTCTCTTTTAAAATCTCTTTAAAATCTTTTCTATTTTGTAATGTTTTATTAAAAAATTCTATTAAAGTTTGTATATCTTTTTTATTATCTGGATAAAATTTTCCAGCGTTAAATGATTCTCTTATACTTATACTCATTTCCATACTCCTGCAATATTTTCTTGACAAAATTTACATTTTCCGTCAATAATATTATTTTCTGTTATATTATATCCAACTCTTCTTATTAAGGTTGAGTTACATTTTGGGCATATTGTATTTGATGGTAGAGCAACATTGCCCATATAGATATAGTTTAATCCTTTACTTTTGCCAATTTCATAAGCTTTTTGTAGGGTTTTTATTGGTGTTGATTTTTTATTAGTTACCTTATAATCTGGATGAAATGCACTAATGTGCCAAGGGGTATTAATATCTAGCTCAGTTGCAATAAAGTTTGCAATATTTTCTAACTCTTCATCGCTATCATTATCATTAGGAACAATTAAAGTTGTGCACTCTACCCAAAAACCTCTCTCTTTTAGGCGTTTTAGTGTATCTAATACTCCATCTAATCCACCTTTTAAAACCTTTTTATAATATGAGCTATTAAAGCCTTTTATATCTATATTAAAAGCATCAATTACTCCTATCATATCATCAATTACCTCTGGAGACTCAAAACCGTTGCTAACAAATATATTTTTTATTCCTTTCTCTTTTGCTAATAGAGCTACATCTTTAGCAAATGGATAAAAAATAGTTGGCTCATTATATGTATATGCAATAGTTTTTGAGTTATATTTAATTGCTAAATCTACTATTTGGCTTGCTGTTAGGGTGTGTGAATTGTTTGTATTATTAGTTTGTGATATTTGCCAATTTTGGCAAAAAGGGCACTTGAAATTACATCCAACAGTTCCAATTGATAAAGCACTACTTCCTGGTAAAAAGTGATATAGAGGTTTTTTTTCTATAGGATCAACATTTATTGCACTTACTTTTCCATAAACTAAATTAAGTAATTTCCCATCTTTATTTTGATTAACTCCACATACTCCTATTTGATTATTTTTAAGTTTACAATAGTGTCTGCATAAGATACACTCAATTTTTTCATCACCAATTTTTTTATAAAAGTTATTTAGTGCAGGCATAATTAATCCTTTATCTCTATTGCCTCATATGTATAGATTGTTGGGTGTAACTCTAAACAGTTTCTATTAAGTCCAGCTTTTTGGCATAGTGTTGCAAAAAAGCTATCAAAATCTGGTAACTGTCTCCATACTGATGGTAAATATGTTGCTTGATATCCATTATAGTTTATGATAACCCCATCAATTTTTGGTCTTATTTTTCTTTTTAGGTCATCTATACTTTTATAATTTAAAAGTTTTGGTGTTGTTAGATAAGATACTTCTATATCTAATTTATCAAGTTCCTTTGCTTCAACTGGTCTAAATCTTGGGTCATTTAGAGCGGCAGATTTAGCATTGTTTATAATGTCATCTATTAAGCTTTGATGTGCAATTATTGAGCCAATGCATCCTCTTAAATTTTTATTTTTATTAAGTGTAACAAATACCGCACCTTTTTGGTTTAGCCAAGGATATTTTGATAACCAATACTCTTTATTAATTTCTCTATTTAAAACAGCGCTTTTAACAGCTTCTTTGGCTAATGCTAAAATTACTCTTTTTTCTTCTTGGCTTAACATTAGTTATCCTTTTTTATTTTAAAATATCATAATTTTAGCAAGTTTTGTGTGACTTAGGTAGCAAAATTAGATAAAATTATGAAAGTTTTTTTAAAAGGATAAAAAATGCCAACACAAAATAGTATTAAATGTCCAAATTGTGGAACAAA
>CAZCOI010000003.1:0-5097 GCA_964500335.1 uncultured Nitratifractor sp. | reverse complement strand
TAGCAATTACAGCAGGACCTGATTTGTATAATATCTACACGCCAATTTTAATTGGTGCAATTGGTGGGGCACTTGTAGTGATTTTTGTTCCAATTTTTGATAAATTAAAGCTAGATGACCCAGTTGGTGCGCTATCTGTGCATTTAGTTAATGGCATTTGGGGAACAATTGCAGTGGGATTATTTAGCGATAAAACTCTAATGCCACAGCTTATTGGAATAGCGACTGTTGCAGTGTTTGCATTTGTTAGCTCATTTATTGTGCTTTGGGTAATTAATAAAATAGTTCCATTTAGAGCAA
Organism: uncultured Nitratifractor sp.; assembly: GCA_964500335.1. Lineage (GTDB taxonomy): Bacteria > Campylobacterota > Campylobacteria > Campylobacterales > Sulfurovaceae > JAADEQ01. The sequence goes on along the minus strand of CAZCOI010000003.1, from coordinate 4,797 downwards.
GCGATGATGAGCAGTTAGAGGGCTTAGATATAAATGAGTGCGCTATGGAGTCGTATCCTGAGTTTACTAGAACAATTTAAAGGTAGTATATGAAAAAGATAACAGCAATAATAAAACCATTTAAGCTAGATGAAGTAAAAGAGGCTCTTGTAGAGGCTGGAATTGAGGGAATGACAGTATCAGAAGTTAAAGGATACGGTCGCCAACAAGGACATAGCGAGCTTTATAGAGGTGCTGAGTATGTTGTAGATTTTATCCCAAAAGTTAAAATCGAAATATATGTAAGTAGTGAAGAGTATATGAATAAGGCTGTAAATATCATCAAAGAGAGTGCTAGCACAGGAAAGATTGGTGATGGTAAAATTTTTGTTTCATCTGTTGAAAAAGTTATAAGAATTAGAACCGGCGAAGAGGATGAAGAGGCTCTATAATAGAGCCTTTTAAACTTTCTTAAATCTCTTTATAGTTTTAAAGATAAATAGCATCTTTTTTAGATAAAATTTATTATATAATTATAAAAAATATAAGGAGCTATTATGATTTATGCGGCACCATTTAAGACTAAAAAGCTTGATAGTGCAATTACAAAAGTATTTGGAAAAGCAAAATATTTTGGTATATATAATGATGAAACAAACGAAATAGAGGTAATAGAAAATCAAAATCCAGGCGGTCCTGCAATATTTGCTCAGCTTGTAGAAAAAGGTGTAGATGTAGTGCTAACACCACACGCAGGACCAGGAGCTGTAAATGGAGCTATGCAAACTGGCATAAAGCTTTACTATTGCGGTGATGAGAGAAAACTTTTGCTAGAGGCTGTAAAAGAGTTTCAAGAGGGCAAATATATAGAGATTACTCCTAATAACTACCATCAATTTCATGGGCATTCATAAAGTTACATATTAATTAAATAATCCTCTTTTTTTGAGGGTTTAAGTCTATTTTGTAAAATTATTAGTAAAATAATTGCTATAGACTTACTTAGGAGATATTGATGAAACTAAATCTTAGAGTATTCTTTTTTAATGCAAAGACTGATTATTTGCCATATTATAAAAATTTTAAAATCAATATAGCAGATGATGAGCCACTAAAAAATATTTTGCCAAAAATTAAAGAGCAAAATATATTTTTTAACTATCCACAAGAAAATCTCTCTTTTAGAGTAAACTCATTAGTTACAGATGGAAAAGTAAAAGTTAAAGATGTTGTTAAAGAGTTAGGAAAAGAGCTATTGATTGAACCAACATCTAGTTATCATGCTAGCAACTGCCTTATTTTAAATGATGATGATTTTTATGAGAGCTATAAGTTATTAGAAGAGTTTTGTAATGAAGATGATAAAATATTTTATCAAAGCCTTCATGCAGAGCATTATGCATCAGCAACATTTGAATATAACAAAAAATATATAGGTGATGCAGTAATTATACTTGCTTCTCGTCTAATTTATAATAAAAATCCTCATAGAGAAGAGATTTTAAAAGCTATATCTTGCCCTAATGGATTATGGGATGCTGAATTTGAAGATAATATGCTAATACCTCAAGATTATAGCGGAACTTTTAATCTTTTACGAGATTTGTCAATTCCTCCAAAAGATAAAAATAGAGTAAGCGACTTAGGCACAAGATATTATAAAGAACAAGATTTAAGCAATCTTGAAAAGGTTGGAGTAGCATTTTATTATGGCAACAGATTTGCAAAAGAGAGATATGAGCTATCTAATGAAGTAAAAGAGAAAGGCTACTTTGAAGTTAAATTTAACCATAGCCATAAAAGCTGTGGTATTAATATAGCAGATTTTAATGAAGAGCTAGCATTAATAAAAGCTGGAAGAGTTCTATCAGATGCATATGATAGCGGTGCAGTAATTTTGGTAGCAAATAAAGATTATATAAACTACTTTAAAAGAAATTACGGAAAAATTGAAAAAGTAATAAATAGAGAGCTTCGTATAAATCTTGTAGATATTGATAAGTTTAGTGTATAAGATAAGCAATAGCTTATCTTAGGGGTGTGAGCTTGGATTAAAACTATATAAAAGCTCAATCTCCTCTTTCCATAAGGTATCATCAATTGTCTCTAATATTAGAGGAATATTATTCATCCTATCATCATTCATAATAAATTTAAATGCATCTAATCCTATTTCACCTTTGCCTAAGTTTTGATGTCTATCTACTCTTGAGCCAAGAGGCGGTTTAGAGTCGTTTAGATGCATCCCTTTTAAATATTTAAAACCAATAATTTTATCAAACTCATCCCAAGTTTTTGTATAAGAGTTGAAGTCTCTTATATCATATCCTGCTGTAAACATATGACAAGTATCTATACAGACACCAACTCTACTTTTATCAATAGATTTTTCTATTAGATAGGCAAGATGCTCAAATTTATAACCAAGATTTGTTCCTTGACCTGCTGTATTTTCAATAACTAAAATAACATCACTATTTTTTGTCGCTTCTATTGCTAAATTCATAGAGCTAGCAATTACATCTAAACATTCATACTCGGCAGTTTTTAATTTATTTTCATAATCTGGGTCTTTTTTAGATATCTTTTGTAAATGGCTTCCTGGATGAAAATTTAAAAGCTTTAAGCCAAGCTGATTTACTCTTTGTAATTCATCAATAAAAGCATCTTGAGACTTTTTAAGTTTATCTGCCTCTGGATGCCCCAAATTAATTAAATAGCTATCGTGTGGTAAAACATGCTCTGGTTTAATACCTGCTTCTTGTAAATTAATTTTAAACTCATCAATACTTTTTAGTGTCAAATCTTTTGCTTTCCATTGACGCTGATTTTTTGTAAAAAGTGCAAATGCTGTTGCTCCAATTTTTTTAGCATTTAAAGGTGCATTTTCTACACCTCCACTAGCACTAACATGTGCTCCTACATATTTTTTATTCATCTACTACCTCGTTGTTACTACTTTTATTTTTGTACCTGTAATAGTATCATTAAATACAATTCTTTTAGGTGTTCTTATATAAGATATATTCATTCCTGGCTTAATTATATGCTGTTTGAAGCTATGGTCAGACTGTTCCATCCCTTCCATTCCAAAAATAGGCTCACCTTTAAAGATATTTTCTATTAAAGTCTCTGGATAGTTTGGATTTCCAAGAACTTTTGCATTAAACTCTTTTTTACTCATACAAGACATTTTACTAACACATACTTGATTTGGTGTAATTCTAAGCCGCATAAGCGCTTGCCCATTTCCATAAATTTCTACTTTAGTCTCACTACTTGCAATTGAGACAAAACCTTGATCTGCATAACGCATTACAGGTGTTTTAAAAACAATCATTGTTCCTTTGCTTGTTTGATAATCTGGCATAGAACCAATACATCCACTTATAATTAAACTAGTTGCTGTAGCAATTAAAATATTTAATTTTTTTCTCATTTTTTACCTTTTTTAATATTTTAAGCTAATTTTAAGATATTTTACCTTATAATTCCACCACTTCAAACGAAGAGCTAACTTTTTTTTAAATGGCCCCTTCATCTAGCGGTTAGGATTCCAGGTTTTCATCCTGGCCACAGGAGTTCGAGTCTCCTAGGGGTCACCACTAATCTTAACTTAAAATTATATCCTCAAAATCTTATCTTAATTTAAAATCTAGCTTTTAGTATTATTTTAATAGAATTTTGTTATGAATTTAATAAGACATATACAGTTTCAACAGTTAATCAATCTATTACTGCTTATTGAACTAGGATATTTAAACAATACCCTTCAAACAAGTTGGCTAAATATTATTCTATTAATGCTTTTTAGCGGAGCAATAGAGCTATTTATAAAAAAGAGTTTTTATATCCCATTTTCTGCTTTTATAACTGCATTGGGTGTAGTATTAATGGTTGGATGGCTTAAGTGGTATATTCCTTATATAGTTATTGCTTTGGCAATTATTCAAAAGCATTACTTAAAAGTTGCAAACTCTCATATATTTAATCCTTCTAATTTTGCTTTAGTTGTGGCTATATCTCTTTTTTATCCAAAGGCTTTACCAATTGTAGGGGAGCTTGGACATCAAAGTTTTATAGTATATATTGTTATATTGATTGGCTCTATTATTTTATTTAGAGTCAATAGATATATAATAACTATATCTTTTTTAATCTTTTATACAATTTTTAGCTATATGTTTATAAAAAATATAGATCCTACTTGGACGCTTGAGCATTTTGTTTCGATGCTCTACTCTACATCTTTTATTGTTTTTATATTTTTTATGCTTACAGACCCTATAACAACACCAAAAAGTAGTTTACAACAACTTTACTTTGGAATATTAACAGCACTTTTAATTGTTCTATTTAACTACTTTATAGGTATTAGAGTTTGGAACCAATTTTTAGCACTATTTTTGACAACTTTACTATTTACACCACTGTATAAAAAGTTTACAACCAACGATTACAAAAAGTTTACAATCATCTTAATAGTTACATTTTTTCTAATTATTCAAATCTCTTTAAAGAGTCCTATATACTTTAGTATGTAAGCTTTTTTTAAATATAAAATCTGTTATAATTTATAAAAAAAGGATTCTAAATGAAGAAAAGTTTAATATTTATATCTGCATTTTTTTTGATTGGCTGTTCTACAAATAATCAAAATGTTCAAATTGAAGATAGTGATGAAATAGCAGTTTGTGGAGAGGTAGCTGGAGAGAAACAGACCTATCCAACTTTGGGAGATTTAAAAAATGATGGCGCAAAACTACTATATTATGGTCCATGCAATATGGATTAAAAGGAGTAGCCAACTCCTAGTGT
>CAZCOI010000002.1:0-2730 GCA_964500335.1 uncultured Nitratifractor sp. | reverse complement strand
TGCGCAAACAGAAGAAGATTGGCACTTTGAGCATAAAGCAAAACAACACAAAGCTCTATTTGATAGCAGAGATGTAATTGAAAAAGTTTTCAAAGAGTTTAAAGATTTAACAGGTAGAGAGTATAAAAGAGTAGAGAGCTATTTAATGGATGATGCAGAGGTAGCTATTGTTGCTCTAGGCTCTAGCGTAGAGACTGCTAAATTTGCAGCTCAAAAAATAAGAGAAGAAGAGGGCATTAAAGCTGGTGTTGTAGCTCCTAGATGCTTTAGACCATTCCCATTTGATGATATTAGAGAGGCTCTTGAAAATACAAAGGCTGTAATTGTTCTTGATAGATCAGCTCCAATGGGTGCTATGGGTGCACTATTTAATGAAATTTCGGCGGCACTTTATACTACAGCTAACAGACCAGTAATTAGTAATTATATTTATGGTCTTGGTGGTAGAGATTTCTCTGTAAATGAGGCAGTAAGAATGTTTAAAGAGGCAAAAGCAAATGCTGATGCTGGGCATTTGACTACACCAGTTCAACAATTTAGTGGTGTTAGAGGTCCAAAACTTGGATTTTTTGAGACAAAAAGGGGTAACTAATGGCTATTACATCAATTAAAAATTTAAAAGAGTTCTCTACTGTAAATGAGAGATTTGAGGGTGCACATCTTCTTTGTCCTGGTTGTGCTCACTCTATGATTGTTAGAGAGTTAATGAATGCAACAGATGATAACTTAGTAATTGCAACAAATACAGGATGTTTAGAGGTATCAACTGCGGTTTATCCATATACATCTTGGGATACTAGCTGGATTCATATTGGTTTTGAAAACGCAGCATCTGCAGTTGCTGGGGCTGAAGCTATGTATAAGGCAAGAAAGAGAAAAGGAACACTTAAAGATCCAGATGCTCCGGTTAAGTTTGTTGCATTTGGTGGAGATGGTTCTACTTATGATATTGGCTTTCAGTGGTTAAGTGGTGCTATTGAGAGAGGGCATGATTTTACATATATCTGTTTAGATAACGAAAACTATGCAAATACAGGTGGGCAAAGAAGTTCTGCTACACCAATTGGTGCTTCTACTTCTACTGCAAAAGCAGGACGCGTAAGTTACGGTAAAAAAGAGAAGAAAAAAGATTTAGTTGCAATTATGGCAGCTCATGGGGCTCCTTATGTTGCGCAACTTGCACCAAATAAGTGGAAAATTATGGCAAAAGGTTTCCAAAAAGCTCTTGAGACTGAGGGACCTTGTTTTATTAACACTGTTAGTGCATGTACAACAGAGTGGAAGTTTGACCCAAAAGATACAATTCATGTAACAGACCTTGCAACAGATAGTTTAATGTTCCCAATTTATGAGATTATTAATGGAACAGAGTTAAATATTTTATATAGACCAAAAAATGTTATTAAAGTAGAAGATTATCTTGCGGCACAAGGTAGATATAAACATCTATTTAAACCAGAAAATAGATATGTAATAGATATGATTCAAAAAGAAGTAGATGCTAAATGGGAGTATCTACAAAGAAGAGAAGAGGCAAAAGTATAACTATTGGCTTTTGCCAATAGTATCTTTAGATGTGGCAATTACTTTTTCTTTTTTTATTTTTAGTAGCTGGATTACTATTACAAAAAATTCTTTCTAAAGAGCTTCAAGTTAAGTTAGCATATTATCTAAATAGATTTGTAATCTATATATCTTTACCTGCAATGGTTTTAGTCTATTTAAAATCTATAAAATTTGATTCAACATTTTTTATTCCTGTTACAACTGCTTGGGGAGTCTTTTTTATTAGTTTAATTTTAATATATCTTTTAAGTAAAATATTTAATTTCTCAAAAGAGATGTTAATAGCTTTAATTATGTTAGTCTCTTTTACAAATAGCTCTTTTTTAGGTATTCCATTTACTAAAGCTTTTTTTGGTGAGAGTGCTATAAAATATGCAATTATTTATGATCAGCTTGGTTCTTTTTTAATTTTATCAATATTTGGAGTATTAATTATATCAATTTATAGAGCAAAGAGTGTTAATTTTATTTTAATTTTAATAAAAATAGTCTCTTTCCCATCTTTTATAGCTTTAATTGTGGTGATTTTAGTCGATGATATTATATATCCTAATTATATAGAGTTAATTTTAAAAGTGCTTACAAACTTACTTGCTCCATTTTCACTTATATCTATTGGATTAAACATAGTATTAAAGATGCCAAAAAATGAGATTTTTCCAATTATATTAGCATTAATTTTAAAGTTAGTTTTAATACCATTATTTTTAATTTTGCTATTTAAGATAGTAAATATCAATACTTTAGCGGTTAAAATATCAATTTTTGAAGCATCTATGGCACCAATGGTTACATCTTCAATGCTTGCAATTATGGCAAATATAAAACCAAGGTTTGTAGCAACTACTTTAGGTTATGGCATAGCTTTTAGTTTTATTACTTTGCCAATAATATATTTGATTATATAAATAGTTTAATATCCTTTTTTTATTTATTTTTAAAAAAATATGTAAAATTGATTAATCTCAAAACTATTAAGATAAAATAAGATAAAATAATTAAATCAAATTTTAAGGAGAGAGATATGAAAAAAATAGCTAAAGTTACTTTAGCGGTTGCGGCAATTGGTGCTTTAATGGCAAGCCCTTTGAGTGCTAAAAAGATTAAATGGAAACTTGCAATGACATGGCCAAGTACTCTAACTCCTCTTGCTTCGCCTCCAAT
>CAZCOI010000001.1:0-6358 GCA_964500335.1 uncultured Nitratifractor sp. | reverse complement strand
CCTTGATTATTTGCTTTATCTTTATCGCTCATACCTGGATTTTGTGCTTGCTCACCTTCTGCATTTCCATTAGCTTCTGCTTCACCTTGATTATTTGCTCTATCTTTATCGCTCATACCTGGATTTTGTGTATGGTTACCTTCTGCGTTTCCATTAGCTTCTGCTTCGCCTTGATTATTTGCTTTATCTTTATCGCTCATACCTGGATTTTGTGTATGATTACCTTCTGCGTTTCCATTAGCTCCTGCTTCGCCTTGATTATTTGCTTTATCTTTATCGCTCATACCTGGTTTAGTATGATTATTCTCTTCATCTTTATCATTTTGCTCTTTTGTATCGTCTATTTTACAAAACTCTTCGCCTAAAGAGCAACATCCATCTTCAACTCCCTCATTTATTAGCTTTTCATTAAACTCTTTATAGTTTTTGTAATTATCCTCTTTTTGATGGAATAGAGTTTTAACAATATCAGATCTTTTATTCTTTTTTGCAAGCTCTAATGCACTATTTATATCATCAATTGTTTTAGATTCAACTTTACATCCTACTTTTAATGCATCTGCTTTAGAGTACTCACCCTCTGCTTCATTCTCTTCAAGCTGAACTTTTAACTCATTTTTAATACTATTTTTTAAATCTTCATCAATTGAATATTTTTTTGTTACAGCCTTAATTGGAGAGAATGCACTTCTTGCACTATTTTTAGCAATTTCACCTAAATCATTAGCATCATCACCAATATCTTGATTTAAATTTTTATAAAGTTCAACTGATAGCTCTTTTTCTACCTCTACTTTTGCAAGTGCTTTTTTTAGCTCATCAGAAATTTTAGCTGCTGGAGTTTGCATCTCTTTTTTAATATCATCTGGAAGTTTATTAATAATCTCAACTAACTCTTTTGAGTTATCTAAATGTTTTTTTGCTTTATCTTTATCTACAATTTTAATAGATTTATTAAACTTCTCTTTTAATTTTAAATCTAATTTAGTTAAAGTCTCATTAACATCTTCTAATGCTTTTTCATCTTTATTAAGTTCTACCTCTTTATCACCTATTGCCTCTTTTAGAGCCTCTTTTACCTCTTTTGAAATTGTAATACCATCTTCTGGATTGTTATCTTCATCTAAAGATTGTAAAAATTGAGCCATTGCAAGAACTTTTTTATCATTTGTATTATTTCTATCAACACCAACTAAATCTTGCGGGAAGATGTGTCTATCTTGTGGAAGCTCTTTAACTTCACCTAAAACTACGCCACCAATACTAAATGTTACAGGTAATTTATCGCACTTAAATGTACCATTAATATCTGTTTCACCCTCTAAATTACCAGCACACTTATAGTTTGCACCAGCAATATAACCATCAATTAATTTACCTTCAATTACCTTATTTTCACTACTTGCAGTTCCTCCAGCATTACTAGAGTTATCAGTACCATTCTTACTACCGCTATCGCTACAACCACTTAAAGCAATTGCTGTACTAAGCGAAAGTAAACCAAATTTAACTAGACCTTTCATCTATTCTCCTTATTTTATTATTTTTAATGTATCCATTAAATGGATATATTATTATAGTGCAATTTTAGCTAGACTAGATAAAATATTTCTTAAAATAATGATATATTAGAAGTATTATTAATTTTTATTCGTTAAAACGGAGTTATTTGCAATTTTTGTTTTTAATAAGTACATATTTAGTAACTAAAGGACCAATAAATTCATGTATCATAGTAGTTGCAATAATAATATTTAGTACAATTGGAGCAACTGTCTCAAAACCAAGCTCAGTTTGTAAAGAGAGTGACAATCCAATAGCAATTCCAGCTTGTGGAAATAGCGCAATTCCTAAATATTTTTGTATATTTTTATTAGCACCAGCAACTTTACCCCCAACATAGACTCCTACAACTTTACCCAATATTCTAAATAAAACATATATAAAAATTACCCAAGGCATATAAAATATAAACTCTAAATTAAGATGCATTGCTGATATTGTAAAAAATAGTAAAAATATAATATCTTGTAAGTGGTAATCAAACTCCTCTTTTACTACAAAAAAGCTTTTAGAGATATTTGCCATTACTACTCCCATAACCAAAGAGGCAAGCATTGGGTCTAATCCAAAATAGCTACTAATACTATATACTAAAAATATCATACCTAAAGTTGAAGTTGTCTTTATACTTTTAAAATTTTTAAAAACTCTATCTATAAATTCAGATATAAATGCACCCAAAACACCTATAAGTATAGTAAAAAATATAATTGGAACAATTACAAAAACTGTTTCATAGTTATAGCCTGCAAACTCGGTAGATGCTCTTGTACTAATTACTACTAAACTAAATAAAATTAGTGTAATTGCATTATCTGTTGCTACAACACCTAATAAAAATGCACTAAAACGATTCTTAATCTTTAATTGATGAATTACAGCTAAAATTGTAGCAGGTGCTGTTGCTGATGCTAATGCTCCAAAAATAAGAGCAATTGTTAGCTGATAATTTGTACCAAAACCCATATCTAAAAAGTCAAATAGCATATAAAAGATAGTTCCAATAAATATAAATGTAAATATTGCTTCAAAAATTGAAATTACAACTATCTGTTTCCATACATCTTTTAATAAGTTATATTTTAAGTTTGCCCCTACCAAAACAGAAATAAGTGCTAAAGATAAATCTATAATTACATGGCTTCCATCAATAAACTCTTGAGGAACAATATTTAGCATCTTTGGACCCAGTATAAAGCCCAAAGTTAAATAACCAACAACATATAATACATTTAATTTTGAACTAACCCATTTCATTAGGGCACCAAGTACAAAAATTAGACCAACATAAAAGAGTGAATCCACCTCTTCCCCTTAAATAGCAAACTTAATTTATAAGTTTACACTAATTTTAAAAAAAGTTCTAGTAATAGATACAATTAAGCCCAAATATTTTAAGGAATATCTGGAGCTTTTAAAATATCTCCAATTGTACAGTAGCTTTTTCCTAATCTACCAAGTGGGAAGTAGGTAATTTGTGCACTCTTTTTATCTTTAATTATATCTTCTCTTAAATATATATGCTCTATATTTAAAATTATAGGTGTTGTTTTTCCTCCAATTTTAATTAGCTGATTAAATGTACAAAAGTAAGCGACTGGTGTATCTTTTATAACTGGAGGGAAGTCGCTAAAAATCTCTTCTGTTTGTATATTAAACTCTTTAGCCTCGCTTATATTTGCATCTAACGCTTTTGAGCTATAGTGCAACTTCTCTAAATCTTTTACTTCAGGCAAACAGATTGTGCAACTTTTTGTTTCTAATATATTTTTTAAAGTATCTTTTGGTTCAAGACTCTTTTTTTTACCAATAGAGACTATACAAGTAGCCGGATTTGAAGATAGAGCCATAAAATAGCTAAAAGGTGCAATATTTATAACCTCACTATTTTTTGTAACAGCCCAAGCAATTGGACGAGGAATTATAGTTTGAGACATTAACTTATAAATTAATGTTGTATCATCAATATCTTTTATATTATAAATCATAAAAACGCCTTTTTAGAAAGAAGTATATCAAATTTTACATCTATTATTTAAAGTTTGTTTTAAAATACTCTTTTACCATACTATCAAATTTTTGCATTCTCTCTTTGCCTTTTGGCAACTTCTCTCTTAGACTCTTTATTTCACTTAAAAAATCTACAACACTATTAGGAATTATCTTTTCAAAATATAATCTTAACTCTCTTGCAAAAGCTGGTGAAGCTCCACTTGTAGAGAAGCTGATTGTTAAATCTCCTTTTTTTATAAAAGATGGAAAGATAAAATCACAATATTTAGTATTATCTACACTATTTACTAATATTCCTTTACCTCTACTTTCAATATAGATATACTCTTGCAAAGATATATCATCTGTAGCAACTATTACAATATCAAATCCTTCAATATCTCCAACTCTATAGGCTCTTTGATAGTAAGTTAAGCAGTGTTCTTTAATAAATGTATAGGTGTTATATTTAACCTCTTTTGCAATAACTGTTATATCTTTAGTAAATTGTGCAATCTTTTCTAACTTTTCAAGCGCTATATTGCCACCACCAACAACTAAGATTTTTTTATCTTCTAAATTTAAATATATAGGAAAATATGACATTATAACTTCTTTTTTATATAATTGTAACGCATTTATAAAAAAAATGGCTTGATGAGTATCAAAAAAAATATTTAGCTTTTTAAATATAATATCTTTATGGATAGAAAAGTTGCTCTAATTACAGGTACTAGTAGCGGTATGGGAAGGGAGATAGCCAAAACTCTTGCGCAAAATGGCTATTATGTTTTTGCATTTAGTAGAAAAAAGAGCACTTTTAAAGATAAAAATATAAAAAATATTATAGTAGATTTAAAAGATATCAATAGCATAAAAGAGGCTATTTTAAATATTGAAAGAATTGATGTTTTGGTAAATAATGCTGGTTATGGATTAGTTAGCACTATAGAAGATATGGAAGAGGAGCAGATGATTAATCAATTTAATATAAACTTATTTGCTCTTCTTAGAGTTACTAAATTTGCAATACCAAAAATGAAAAAAAGAGGCGGAGTTATAATAAATATTAGCTCATTTTTGGGCAAAATTGGGCTTCCTCTATTTACTATGTATAATGCATCAAAATATGCAGTAGAGGGTGTTACAGACTCTTTAAGATATGAGTTAAAAGATTTTAATATAAGAGTACACTCTATTATGCCCGGATTTTTTGATACAGAGTTTGCAAGAAGCAATTTGGTAGTAAACTCTAAAATAAATGATATTAATTCAGATTATAAAAAGTTAATTAATAAGCTTATTCCTCAAATTTTAGAGCAAATAAACCATGGCAATAGTGTAAAAGATGTAGCCAAATTGGTAATGTATATTATTAATAATAAAGATGCAAATGCAAGATATACTGTAGGTAGTAAAGCTAGCAAATTTATACCTATAAAAAAGGTATTAAGCGATGAAGATTTTGAAGATTTTGTTAGTAGATATTATGGAATTTAATTATGGAGAGCCTATTTTTTAATACTCCAAATCAGTGCTACAAAATCTCTAATAGTTTAAATACAAATAGCAGTATAATTAAAAAAGTTGATATCTCTAATGGAATTTTATTTTATGATATAATCAAAAACCAAAAAAAGCGTATATTGGAATTTAACTATATCGATAAAATGCTATTTTTTGTAATGGTTGTAGATGGCTGTATAGAAATTGCTTATAGTTCTAAAATAAAAAGGATTAAAAAAGATAAAATTGAGACTTTTCTTAATATAAACAACCCTTTTAATATTGTAATCTATAAAGATACAAAAGCTTTTATTCTATTTGTAAGTGACTTCTTTTTAAAGAGATATTTAAGCTTTAAAGATGGTGAGCCAATTGATTATATTTATAATAAGATGCAAAGTGGTTCTAAACTATTAACTTTATCTCAAAATCCTTTAGATGCTTATAGTATCTATTTAGCTAATAGGATAAAAGATATTAATAGCTCTGAGAATATGCAAAGTATTAAATGTATGTATAAAACTTTAGAGTTTATTGTACGCTCTCTATCAAATTTAGATATTATAGATAAAAGTATAAATTTAGATGAGCAAACTATTGCAAAAAGAGCAAAAGATATTTTACACAAAAATTATATTTATGCTCCAACTATAAAAGAGTTAGCAAAATTGTGTGCTACAAATGAATGTAAATTGAAAAAAAGCTTTAAAAAAGTTTACAAAAATACCATATATGGCTATATACAAGAGCTTAGATTAAAAAGAGCAAATCTACTTTTAAAAGAGGAGCACCTCAGCATAAAAGAGGTTGCAAATGCTGTTGGATACTCTCATTCTGGATATTTTGCAAAACTTTTTTTTAGAAGATATGGCATTTACCCAAAAGATATTAATAGATAATTTCCTTTTTGTGCTCTAATTTCTACCAATTGTGCTAAAAAGTCATTGATTTAAAAAACCTCTTTTTTTATAATAGTTAAAAGGAGGTAAAGTATGAAACTTTTAAAAAGTCCACTATTTATTACTGTAGTAACTGTTGTATTGATTTCGATTTTGCCATATATTATGCCAAAGCAAAAGATACCAAAATTAAGTGATGATGAGCTTAGAGCCTTAGCGCTTAGTGAAAAGATGCTTCCAACCCCAAAAAGCTACAAGGAGCTTTTAAAAGTTGTAGATACCAAAGATAATCCTCTTAGCAAAGAGAAAATAGAGCTTGGAAAGATGCTATTTTTTGATAAGAGTCTATCAAAAGATAAGAGCATAAATTGCGCTAGTTGCCATCTTTTAAATGAGGG